>CACMHG010000006.1 GCA_902613475.1 K189A clade bacterium | reverse complement strand
CGATGGATAATGCCTCAAACAAGGTGAGTCATCTGAGCGCTGCGCGGGCTGCCAACCAGGCAACCATTGCCTTGGTAGCAGGCGAAGAGATCGAGCAGCTGCCCAAGGATTTGTACATCCCGCCCGAAGCCCTCGAGGTATTTCTTGAAACTTTCGAGGGACCACTCGACCTGCTGCTTTACCTGATCAGGCGCCAAAATCTAGACATCCTGCAGGTCAAAGTCTCGGTGATTACCGCTCAGTACATGAGCTACATCGAGCTGATGCAGGCCCTGAAGCTTGAGCTTGCCGCCGAGTACCTGCTGATGGCGGCAATGTTGGCAGAAATTAAGTCGCGCATGCTGCTGCCGCGACCCGAGGAATTCGACGACGAGGATGATCCGCGTACCGAGTTGATCAGGCGGCTGCAGGAATACGAGCAGATTAAAACCGCGGCAGAGGAGTTGAGTGAACTACCGCGTGTAGAGCGAGATGTCTTTATAGGCGCTGCAAGCAAGCCAAAGCTGGTACGCGAACACGGCGAGCCCGACGTGGATTTGCGCGAAGTGCTGTTGTCTTTGGCGCAAGTCCTGCGCCGGGCTGAACTTTTCACCAAGCATGAGATCAAGTTTGAGGCCCTGTCGGTGCGCGATCGAATGGGAGACATATTGTCACGGGTAAACCAGGGTGACGGCTTCATTGGTTTCAACGAGCTGTTTCGCGCGGAAGAAGGGCGACTTGGTGTGGTGGTGACGTTTTTGGCCATCATGGAGCTGATTCGCGAGTCTCTCGTCGACTTTGTGCAGGCAGAGCCTTTCGCGCCAATTCATGTGCGTGTCGGGCAAAACGCGACACAGGGACTCGGCGATACGTCGGATATCGACTTACAGTATGGCGGTGCGGGGTCACAGGATCTTGGGGAGGAGCACGCGTGAGTGAACAATGTCAGGCAAACGATGTCCAGAACTCGGTTGATGAGGCAGCACTGCCATTGCCCGGTCGCGCACTGGAACTCCCGCAAATCGCACAGGTGATCGAAGCTGCCCTGCTGGCTGCCGAGAGCCCCTTAACGGTCGACAACCTTTTTCGCCTTTTTAGCGTCGGTGAGCTCGATGAGGACGAGGGGCGCAAACAGGTGTGCTCGGCCATCGAGTCGCTGCAGGCAGACTGCGCCCAGCGTGGCGTCGTGCTGCAAAAAGTGGCCTCGGGCTATCGTTACCAGACCCGTCAGGAACTCAGTGCCTGGGTCAGCCGACTGTGGGAAGAAAAACCGCCCCGGTACACCCGCGCGCTGCTGGAGACCCTGGCGCTGATTGCCTACAAGCAGCCGGTGACTCGAGGCGATATTGAGCAAGTGCGCGGCGTCAGCGTGAGCCAGAACATTATGCGAACCTTGCTAGAGCGCGACTGGATACGGGTGGTAGGTCAGCGCGAAGCACCGGGACGACCCTCTATGTACGGTACCACCAAGGCCTTTCTCGATTATTTTGACCTCGCCAAACTCGAAGACCTGCCGCCGCTTGGGGAAATCAAAGCCATGATCGAGCCAGCATTGGTAGCAGAGGGCGGCGCGAGCGTTGACGGCGCCGGAGATGCCAATGAGGATCAAAGCCCCTCAGAGCCAACGGACCCAGCGCATGAGCCGGATCTAAGCGCAGCACCTGAGGCTGAGCAGCCGACCCATTCATGAGAAAGTCGCAAATACCGAAGAACGTTGAGAACGATTCGCAAAAGCTGCAGAAAGTTATTGCCGCCAGCGGTCGCGGCTCACGGCGTCAAATAGAAAACTGGATTGCAGACGGTCGCGTTAGCGTCAACGGCCAAGTCGCCCATCTTGGACAGCGGGTTAGCGCCCAAGACGAAATCGTTGTAGACGGTGCGGTTGTTGAGACCGCAACCGCCAATGCGCCTCAGGTGCTGGTGCTGAACAAAGCCGCAGGCCTCGTCTGTAGTCGCCGCGACCCGGAGGGTCGGGGTACGATCTTTGATCAATTGCCGCGTCTGCAGGATAGCCGCTGGGTGACGGTTGGGCGTCTGGACATCAATACGACCGGACTGCTGCTGGTCACTAATGATGGCGCGTTAGCCCATCGCATGATGCACCCCTCAACAGGTCTTGATCGCGAGTACGCGGTGCGGGTGAACAAAAAACTCGACGACGACGAAATTGCAAAGCTCAAAGCAGGCGTTGAAATTGAAGGCGAGACCATGCGTTTTAGCGATGTGCGCTATTACAACGGCAGTGAGTCGAATTTTTGGTACCACGTTGCGCTGATGGAAGGACGTAACCGCGAGGTGCGCCGTTTGTTTGATAGCGCGGGCTGCACGGTGAGTCGGTTAAAGCGTGTACGTTACGGGCCGGTGATACTGCCTTCCTGGCTAACCGTCGGACATTGGTCATCTATGCAAACGGACGATCTGAAGGCGCTTTATAAAATGCTTGGGTTTGCCTATCCCAAGGGGGCACCGTCAAAGACGAAGCGCTCCAAGGTAGCCAAAACCAGCTGTTTGATTCCCTATCCCCAGCTGGACAAACGCCCCGCGCCTAAACGCTAGGCTTCTTTAGCCGCAGGACTACATCCACTGCAGGTTGTCGTGCCAATTGCGACAGTCGATTTGCTGGCCTGTTACCAGTTCCCCAGGGTCGCCATTTTCTCGAATGGGCTGCTGGAGTAGTAAGAACAACTCCATATGAGCCTCTGGGATAGGCAATGTGCCTGGGTCCTCTAGTGGATAGGCCTCTTTGCGCATGTTGGTTCGGGTGCCACCGGGGTTCACGCTGAACACCTTGATGCGACCGGCGGTCTCGGTTTCATCCGCCAGCACCTGGCTCAAGCCCTCCAGCGCAAATTTCGAGGCGGCGTAGGCTCCCCAATAGGCTCTTCCCACCCGACCCACACTGGAAGAGGTATGAACCACACTCGCGCGGGCGCTGGTGTCGAGCAGGTTAAACAGCGTGTGATTGAGCAAAAATGTCGCGTTTACGTTGGTTTGCATGACCCTTTGCCATTCGTCAAAGGCGTAATGGGCCAAGGGCGCACGCGGACCCAGCCGCGAGGCGTGGTGCACGATACCGTCGAGTTTGCCAAAGGCTTCGCCAATGGAGAGGGCTAGATTGTTGGCGGTTTCCGTATCCAATGTCTCGAGGTCGCAGGGCACGATCACGGGTTGGGTGTCTGTGTTTGCGCTGATCCAATCGTTGATGGCTTCAAGCTTCGATCGCGTGCGACCCAGCAGGATGACGGTGGCACCAAAGCTGGCATAGGTTTTGGCAGTAGCCGCCCCAAGACCGTCACCTGCACCGGTTACCAAAATCACCCGATCATTCAGAGCCCTGGGTTCAAAAGCATGACGCCAGCTCTGGGCGTGTTCGGCCAGTTCAGGGTATTGGGCAAGGTGAGCACCCAGGGTTTGGTCGGATTGGCTCATAGCATCTTCAATCGCTTTTTTGGTACGTCGTAGATAAAGGGTCGGGTCCCAGGCTGGGTTCAGGCCGGTTTCTTCGCATGCACAATGTAGTTGGCAGAGGTGTTGTTGTTCAGCGCAGCATTGCGTGTGACGGGGTTGTAGCTCATGCCGCGAATTTCCTGCAGCGCTAAACCGGCATCGCGAATAGCGCCAGCCAACTCTGACGGTTTGATGAACTTACTGTACTCGTGGGTGCCCCTAGGCAGCATGTTGAACACGTACTCGGCGCCTAAAATCAGCAGCACATAGGCCTTAGGGTTGCGATTAATGGTAGAGAAAAACAAATCTCCACCGGGCTGAGCGAGCTCGGCGCAGGCTTTAACGGTCTCGCCGTAATCGGTGACATGCTCGAGCATTTCCAGACAGGTGACCGTGCGAAATTGTCCCGCGTGGGACAGCGCAAAATTCTCCGCGGTGCTGGCCTCGTAGCGCACGGATACTTCGCTTTCCAGCGCGTGCAGCTTTGCAACGCCCAGCGCTTTTTCAGCCATGTCGATACCCGTGGTGTCGAAACCCAAGCGTGCAACAGATTCCGCCAAGATACCGCCACCGCAGCCCACGTCTAACATCGGGCCGCTGGCGAGATCGGCCTTTTCTTGGATATAGCTGAGGCGACAGGGATTGATGTCATGCAGCGGTTTGAAGTCACCATCGGTGTCCCACCAGCGGTGCGCCAGTTCATTAAATTTATCGATCTCATCCAAATCAACATTGTCGACAGCGGTCATGGAGGTCTCCGTACTTTGGGGCGCAGTTAACGCACTGCTCAAACAAAATACAAGGGCATATGACCTTGGTCAGTGAGCGTCACAGTTTTAAGTCTGGCGCAGAGGGGGCTTACGTTTTGCCATGCGAACTGTTGCCCGTTAGCGTTACAGGTATGAGCAAGCACTATCCAATCCAGTATCCGCGCCGAACGATTTCACGCGGGGTGCTGCGTCAGTTAACGGGCAGGCTGATCCACCTGATCGCAGATCTGCAGATCTGCGGTTTAGAGCATGTCCCGGCGAGCGGACCAATCATTCTGGCAGCCAATCATTTTAACTTTGTCGATCCGCCTTTGGTGCTTTATGCCAGCCCACGCATGGTGGAATTCATTGGTGGGGCTAATCGGCCCAACTCGCCAACCTGGGCACAAATGATTCCGCAGGCTTGGGGTTTTATTCGTGCCTATCGCGGTGGCTTTAGTCGTTCAACATTTCGTGAATCTCTGGGGGTGCTGGCTCAGGGAGGCGTGCTGGGTATTTTCCCGGAGGGTGGCAGCTGGGCAACGCTACTGCGCCCAGCCCGTCCGGGGCTTGCCTACATTGCCGAGCAGAGTGGTGCCCCGGTCGTGCCGATCAGCATCACTGGCGCCGAAAATGTGATTGGCGGCCCCAGACGACCTCTTAGGATTGAGTTTCATCCGCCGTTGACCGCGCCAGTGATCATGGATAAGAGCGGCCGGCGCGAAGCCCTAGATGCCTTCGGCGACGAGGTTATGTCGGTCATCGCTCAAGGATTGCCTGATGCGCAGCGAGGTAAATTTTCCAGTGACCCCGGAGCGCGGCAGGCGGCGCTAGCGGTATCGGACTTTCCCTTTCTTAGCGATGACATGCGCGGCGGGTAGAGGGTCGCTCAGCGGATGGACGATATCGCCAAAGTTACGGCGACGTAATTTGCCGATTTCTCACGCGCATATTTCCCGCTACCCAAACATGGGTCACTGCCTGACTGGCTCGGCCCTGGGTGAGCAGATTGATCGGATCGACAACTGCGGTGTCAGCATGAATTCTGGCGTCAAGGATGCGTAAGTCCGCAGCGATGATGTCGGCGAGCTTGCCAGTTACCAGGGAGCCGATGTTTTCATCCAACCCCATGACTTCGGCACCGCCCAAGGTTGCGGGAAAAATGCCGCTGCTGCCGTGTCTCTCAATGCTGCGAAATAGATCGGCGTAATAATTCAAACCATAGCCGCCGGTACCCAACGCCAGTGGCTGCGCGGGTCTGAGCCAATCCCATCGACGCATTTGATTTTCGAACGGGTGATGACAACGTACCAGTGCGACTCGATGGTGGCGCAGGAGCGCAATATCGTCATCGTCCAGCGCGTTCATATGCACAGCCTGAAGGCTCGGTCCTAGCAAACCCACCTGTTCAAGCAGTTGAATGCCATTGCAGCCGTGGCGTTTTTCTACCGCCAGTACATGAGCCGAACTCTGGTGGAGTAACACCTGGACCCCTAGATTCAGCTCAAGGGCGTATGTGGCGACTTTGACCAGGGTTGCATGATCAATTTTTGATAGGTCAGGCAGACCGATCGCGATACCAATTCGCGGGTGGTGGGCATAGGTGTCGTGCATGGCGAGAGCCCGGTCCAGGGCCTGCTGGGCGCCATGCGTCCAAGCATTGTGGTCGTCGCTAACCGGTACGCTGATTTGAGCATGAATGCCACTGGCCTCTGCGGCCTTGGCTACCCATTCGCTATGCAGCGACATATCTGCACAGGTTGTCGTCCCGGCCATGAGCATTTCGGTAAAGGCCAGCTGGGCTGCAGCCATAAGCTCCTCGTCGGCGAGAACGGCTGCAGATGTGTCGATAGCGCCCAGGGGCCCGGAAAAAACATCGACCCCGCGGCTATCGCCACGATCAATGATACCCAGCGCATGGCTCTGCAAATTGATCAGGCCCGGCATGAGCAAGTGATTGGGCAGTTCCAGAGTCGCGCCGACCTGATGCTCGGCAGCGATCTCAGCGTGGGAGCCAAGGGCGACAATATGTCGATCTTTGATGCCCAGTGCCCATTCGGCCTCGACACGCGGTGTTGGTTTTGCGCCGTCATGGGGGCCGTCAAATTGCAGCACGCTGTGAGCTTTGATGAGCAGATCGATAGATGTCATGGAGCGAGTATAACGGGGCACTTTAAGGGGAAGAAAGCCTCGTTTGAGAGCGTCATAAATCGCACGTCGAGGATGCCAATGTGTTAACATTTCCGCTTATTTTTGCTGCTCGAAAACACGCACTTTATGTCTGAAATTACTCCCCCGGATCCGCAGGATATTCAACCCGTCAACATCGAAGACGAGCTTCGGCAGTCCTATCTGGACTATGCCATGAGCGTGATTGTGGGGCGGGCTCTACCGGATGTTCGAGACGGTTTAAAGCCTGTGCACAAGCGTGTGCTGTTCGCCATGAACGAGCTGAACAACACCTACAACCGACCCTATGTAAAGTCTGCCCGGGTGGTAGGCGACGTCATCGGTAAGTATCACCCTCATGGTGATAGCGCGGTCTACGACACAGTTGTGCGCATGGCCCAGGATTTTTCCATGCGCTACCTACTGGTGGACGGTCAGGGAAATTTCGGCTCTATTGACGCCGATCCGCCTGCGGCGATGCGCTATACCGAAGTGCGCATGGCAAAAATGGCCTCCGAGCTGCTCGCAGATCTCGATAAAGACACCGTCGAGTTTGTTAACAACTATGACGACTCGCTCACCATGCCCGAGGTGCTGCCTACTAGGGTACCCAATCTGCTGGTCAACGGCAGCTCAGGGATCGCGGTGGGGATGGCCACCAATATCCCACCGCACAACCTAACCGAGGTCATTAACGCCTGTTTGGCGGTCCTGGAAGATCAAGACATCGGTATTGATGACCTGATGGAGCATATTCAGGGCCCAGACTTCCCCACTGGCGGCATCATCAACGGGCGAGCAGGCATCGTTCAGGCTTACCGTACCGGACGGGGCCGGATCTATGTGCGCGGCCGTGCCGAGGTCGAAACCGACGCCAAGGGTCGTGAAAAGATCGTGATCACCGAAATTCCTTTCCAGCTCAACAAGGCGAGGCTGATCGAAAAGATAGCCGAGCTGGTCAAAGAAAAGCGGATAGAAGGCATCAGCGAGCTGCGCGACGAATCCGATAAGGACGGCCTGCGGGTGGTAATCGAGGTCCGGCGCGGTGAATCCGGTGAAGTGATACTCAACAATCTGTACACCCAAACACAGCTGCAAAGCGTTTTTGGCATAAATTGCGTCGCCCTCGTGCAGGGCCAGCCCAAGCTGCTTAATTTGAAAGAAATGCTGCGGGCATTTTTGCAGCACCGTCAGGAGGTGGTCACCCGCCGTACTCTGTATTTGTTGCGTCGAGCACGTCAACGCGGGCACATATTGGAAGGTCAGGCCGTCGCCCTCGCGAACATCGATGCGGTTATTGAGCTGATTAAAAACTCGCCGTCGGCGGCAGAGGCGCGGGTAGCGCTGATAGAGCGTCGCTGGGAAGCCAGTGCACTGTTTGAACTGTTGGAGCGGGTGGGCAGTGATGCCTGCCGCCCTGAGGGTCTGTCTGAAGACTTTGGTTTTGTAGAAGGCCTTTATCGCCTGACCGAGGAGCAGGCCCAGGCCATTCTGGAGATTCGTCTGCATCGCTTGACCGCCCTGGAGCAGGACAAGCTGATGGAGGACTATCAGGGCGTGCTGGATGAGATTGCCGACCTGCTGGATATTTTAGGCTCACACGAACGCCTAACTTCCGTTGTGCGTGGGGAGCTTGAAGAGATACGAAGCACCTATGGCGACGAGCGACGCACCGATATTGTCAGTAGCCAGCTCGATCTGTCCGACGCGGACCTGATCAATGAAGAGGACTTGGTGGTGACGATTTCCCATCAGGGCTACGCCAAGACTCAGCCGCTGGACACCTATCAGGCCCAGCGCCGCGGTGGCCGCGGCAAGGCAGCAACCTCGGTAAAGGACGAGGATTTCGTCGAACACCTGTTGGTCGCGCATTCCCACGACACGCTCCTGTGTTTTTCCAATGTGGGCAAGGTTTACTGGCTCCGAGTCTTTGCCATACCCCAAGGTAGTCGGGGCGCTAAGGGTCGCCCCATGGTTAACCTGCTGCCATTGGACTCAGATGAGCGAATCACCGCGATTTTGGCGATCAAGGAATATACCTCGGATCACTTCGTGTTTATGGCCACGGCCAACGGCACCGTCAAAAAGACCCCCCTAGAGCAATTCTCCCGTCCACGCAACAGCGGTTTGATTGCCCTGGATCTGGAAGACGACAACACCTTGGTGGGGGCTGCGATTACCAACGGCAGCTGCGATATCTTGCTTTGTGCCAGCTCCGGCAAGGCCACCCGTTTTAAAGAATCAGATGTGCGTGCCATGGGACGTAGTGCGAAGGGTGTACGGGGTATCAAGCTTGGTTCAGGCCACTCGCTCATCTCCCTAATCATTCCCGCACAAGACGGTTACTTGCTCACTGCTAGCGAAAACGGCTTTGGTAAGCGCACGGCGCTTGATGATTTTCCGCTGCGCGGTCGCGGTGCCCAGGGTGTTATCGCGATGCAAACGAGCGATCGTAATGGAGCGCTCGTGGGTGCCGTGCAAATCTTCGACGGTGACGAACTTATGCTGATATCCAATATGGGAACCTTGGTGCGCACGAAGGGTGACGAGGTTTCCCTGCTGGGTCGCAACACGCAGGGAGTGCGGTTGATAAAGCTGCGCGAGGAAGAGAAGCTCAATAGCGTCAGCCGCATTGAAGAGCAGGAAGACGATGCCGCGGCAGAGACGATAGACGCGTAAGAACAATATTTAAGCCAGTGACTGGAGCATTATTAACCATGGCGAGAACCCATAATTTTTCTGCTGGTCCCGCAGCATTACCTTCTGAAGTGTTGGCGCAGGCCGCGGATGAAATGCTCGATTTTCAGGGCAGCGGCATGTCGGTGATGGAGATGAGTCACCGCAGCAAAATTTTTGTCGATATTGCCGCCACGGCGGAACAAGATCTGCGCGATCTGTTTGCTGTTTCCGATGATTATCATGTGCTGTTTTTACAGGGCGGTGCCACGGGTCAGTTCGCCAGCGTTCCCATGAATTTGACGAGCCCAGATGACACCATCGACTTTGTTGACACGGGCTCTTGGTCGAAAAAGGCCATCAAGGAGGCCGGGAAGTACTGCAACGTCAACGTAGCGGCATCGAGCAGCGATACGAATTACGATCACATACCTAGCCCGTCCAGTTGGCAGCTCAGCGATGATGCCAAACTGCTGCATGTTTGCTCTAACGAGACCATTGGTGGTGTGCAGTTCAAAGAGTTTCCCCAGCACAAAACCCTTGTGGCGGATATGTCCTCGGACATCTTGTCACGGCCTGTGAACATTGACGACTTCGGCTTGATCTATGCCGGTGCGCAAAAAAATATCGGGCCTGCAGGTTTGACCGTGATCATTGTCCGTAAGGACCTGTGCGGTAGTGCTCGTAGCATTACGCCAACGTTTTTGGATTACGCGGTTCAGGCAGACGCTGACTCCATGTCGAATACCCCCCCAACCTACGCCTGGTATCTGGCTGGCTTGGTGTTTAAATGGGTTAAGGCCAATGGCGGCCTCGCGGGTATGGCTGCCCAGAATCAGGCCAAGGCGGATCTGCTTTACAACGCCATCGACGCCAGCAATTTTTACAGCGCGCCGGTCGCTCCAGCAGATCGAAGCGTCATGAACGTACCCTTCACGCTGGCCGACGCTGCCTTAGATGCCGACTTTTTGGCCCAGGCGGAAGCTCGGGGCATGTTCAATTTGAAGGGCCACCGTAGTGTTGGCGGCATGCGCGCAAGCATCTACAACGCCGTGTCGATGGAGTCGGCGCAGACCTTGGTAACCTTCATGAGCGAATTCGAAAATGAGCGCGGATGATGATCAGCTAAGGCCGTTGCGTGAGCGCATCGATGCGCTAGACGGTCAGCTGTTGGCACTGCTCAACGAGCGTGCGCAGTGCGCGCTGGAAGTAGGCAAGGTTAAGGAGCGCCAAGGTGTTGACGCGGATCAAGAGACCACGGTTTTTTATCGCCCCGAACGCGTTGCGCAAATTTTACGCCGCTTGACCGAACAAAACCCCGGCCCACTGTCCAATGGCGATGTAGAAACCCTGTTTCGAGAAATTACCGCCTGCTGCTTAAGTCTTGAAACGCCCATGAGCGTTGCCTACTTCGGCCCCGAAGGCACCTACACCGAGGCGGCGACGGTTAAGCAGTTCGGGCATTTTATTGAAACCTCCCCCATGGCCTCCATTGATGAGGTGTTCAGGGAAGTGGAGTCAGGTGTCTGCAAATATGGAGTGGTGCCGGTAGAGAACTCCACCGAGGGCATGGTCAACCACACCCTTGATTGTCTGCTTAACACTGATCTGCGCGTTTGCGCCGAAGTGGAACTGCCAATTCATCATGCACTGATGCGGGCCAAGGATGCATCACCAGAGCAAGCTGTAACCCGGATCGTGTCTCACGCCCAAAGTTTGGCCCAGTGTCGGGCTTGGCTAGATCAGCATTATCCTGGCGTGCCCCGGGCTGCAGTGGCCAGCAACGCAGAAGCCGCGAAACAGGCCGCCGCCGACCCGAATCTCCTGGCCGTGGCTGGCGAGATGGCTGCGGACCGGTACGACCTCCGATTGCTGGCAACCCGAATCGAAGACAACCCCTACAACAAAACCCGTTTTTTGGTGCTGGGCAAGCAGTATGTCGGTGCCAGTGGTGACGATAAAACGTCGATTTTGGTTTCCGTCAAAAATGAACCCGGTGCGCTGCTGCGTGTGCTGACACCCTTTGAATCAAATAAAATAGGGCTCACTCGAATCGAGACTCGTCCGGCGCGATCGGGTGATTGGTCTTATGTGTTTTTTATCGATTTTGATGGGCATGAGTCCCAGCCCGAGGCCGAAGCGGCCTTGCGCGGTGTAAACGATATTGCGCTCGAGGTTCGAGTGCTGGGGTCTTATCCGAAAGCGACCGGACAGGAGTAACCGTGCAACATTCATCGATTAATCCGCGTATCGCGGCTTTAAGCCCATATAAACCAGGCAAACCGGTGGACGAGGTAGCCCGCGAACTGGGCATCAACGATATCGTCAAGCTGGCCAGCAATGAAAATCCTCGTGGCCCCGGTGAAAAAGTGCAGCAGGCGATTGCTGAAGCGGCGACAGAACTCTCGCGCTACCCTGACGGCGGCGGCTTTGCACTTAAATCACAATTGGCTGAAAAAATTGGCGTTGAACCCAATCAGCTTACGCTGGGTAACGGTTCAAATGATGTGCTGGATCTGATCGCACGAGTGGTTTTGGAGCCGGGTGCTGAGGCCATTATTGCCGAGCACAGCTTCGTGGTTTACCGGCTGGCGGTGACCTGCTGCGGTGGCGACTTAGTGACGGTGCCGGCGAAAGAGTATGGGGCCGATCTGACCGCGATGCAGGCAGCGATTACTGACAAGACGCGCCTGGTCTTCATCGCTAACCCAAACAATCCCACCGGGACGCGGGTTTCTGACAGGCAGCTAATGGATTTTTTGGCGGCCGTGCCCGAGCACGTCTGGGTGGTGCTCGATGAGGCCTATCGCGAATACGTAGAAGACGACGATCACCTCAATGGTGTATCGGTGCTCGCTGAGTTCCCAAACTTAATCGTCACGCGAACTTTCTCAAAAATCTATGGATTAGCTGCCGTGCGCTTTGGCTACAGCGTTTCCAGTCCGACTTTTGCAGATTTGCTTAACCGTGCCCGTCAGCCTTTTAACGTCAACAGCTTGGCCATGGCCGCGGTAATGGCTGCGCTGGAGGACGATGATTACGTAGCGCAAAGTGTCGCTCTTAATCGTGCGGGTATGGTGCAAATGACGGAAGGCCTGACAGGGCTTGGTTACGATTACATTCCGTCCGCGGGCAATTTCGTCGCTTTTGATTGTGGCGAACCTGGCAATGACTTGTTCCAGCGCATGCTCCAAGAGGGGGTCATCGTCCGCGCCATTGCGGAATACGGTCTGCCCAATCATGTGCGCGTCAGTATTGGTCTGCCTGCGGAGAACGAACGATTTCTCGGGGTGCTGGCAAAGGTCGGCGCAAATGCAGCCGCCTCGAGTGAAATGAAAGCACCAGGATCGTGAACCTTCAGACGCTCGCCATTGTTGGCGTTGGCCTCATTGGCGGTTCCATCGGCAAAGCAGCGAAGGAACGCGGAATTGCAGCACAGATTGTCGGCATAGAGGCGAATGCCGCCTCAGCAGAATGGGCCTTGGCAAATGGCTTGATTGATCGCGTTGCAGATGTCGTACCCGAGCAGGCCGATCTTATTGCCCTGTGTGTACCCAGTGACCTGGTATCCGACTGGGTTGTGAAGCTGGCCGACCACCCAGCCCCAATCTTTGATGTCGGCAGCGTCAAAGGCCCCATTGTCGAGGCCATTGCAGCCAGGCAGCCGGTACCGGGCCAGTTTCTACCGTGTCATCCCATCAGTGGTTCCGAAAAAAGCGGACCCCAGGCGGCGGATGCCACCTTGTTCGACGGCTGCACCCTGGTGATCACACCGCTTGAACATACGACCGCTGAAAGCCAACGGACCTGCACAGAGTTTTGGCAGGCCCTTGGAGCCTCCATTGTGCGCATGAGCCCGCAGGACCATGACGCTGCGTTGGCAGCGACAAGTCATTTGCCACACCTGTTGGCATTTGCCTATATGGCCCAAGTCTCTAATGAACACCTGCCCCTGACCGGTGGCGGATTTCGAGATTTTACGCGCATTGCCGCCGCCAACCCTGAGCTGTGGTGGCGGATTATGCGTCTAAATCGAGGCGCCTTGAGCGAGGCCCTTGATGACTACAGTCAAAATTTGGCGGCATTGGTGGCAGCCTTAGAGCAGGGCGATGAAGCCACTGGTTTGGCTCTGATCCGAGCTGCTGCTCGGAAACGCCAAGCTGCCGATCAAAAACTGCTCTAGCGAGGACAGTGCATCCGTGAATTCTGATTCGTCTTTTGCAATACCCGTCGTAACAATTGATGGGCCGGGCGGTGCGGGCAAGGGAACCCTGGCTGCAGCGATCGCAGAGGCAAGGAGCTGGCACTTACTCGATAGTGGTGCGCTCTATCGCATCATTGCCGTAGTCGCCCTCAGGCAGGGTTTTCCACTGCGCGATGCAGCGTCACTAGCGGCACTTTGCTCTGAGCTGCAAATCGTTTTTGGTGCAGGGTCGGTGACGGTTAATGGAGATGATTTAACCGATGCCATTCGTACCGAAGATGCAGGTAGCGCCGCCTCTGTCGTGGCAGCTCTGCCGCCGGTACGTGAGGCGATTCTTACCCTACAACAAGAGTTTCGCAGGGCCCCAGGTTTGGTAGCCGATGGGCGTGATATGGGCACCGTCGTATTTCCCGACGCGCCGGTGAAGATTTTTCTCGATGCTTCCGCCGAGGCACGCGCGGAAAGACGCTATAACCAGTTGAAAAACAAAGGTTTGGGTGTTAGTTTGCGCGCCCTTCTCGAGCAAATCCAAGAGCGTGATGCACGGGATAGAGAACGTGCAGTAGCGCCGCTCAGGCCTGCGGAAGACGCGCTCATCATTGACAGCACCGAGATGTCGATCGACGCGGTGGTGGCCATGGTCATGGAGCAGATTGTCCGCAAAACTGGGTAGAAGAACGTCGCCAATGGCAATGTCAGGACAATGTCCGGACAACGGCTTGGCACAAAGAGCACCGGACGACGAGTCAGGCCTGGAATCAATTTCCACTGCATTAATATTAACTAACCAACGGAGAGTTCCGCCGTCTGGCAGGCTCACGCAATCGCTATGAGCTTCCTCGGCCGACCAATATTATGAGCGAATCATTTGCCGACCTGTTTGAAGAAAGCCTAAACACCATCGAGATGGCGCCCGGATCCATCGTAACCGGCACGGTGGTAGACATTGACGATGACTGGGTTGTCGTTCACGCCGGACTGAAGTCCGAAGGGGTTATCCCGAAAAATCAATTTCTCAACGAAGAAGGTGTTTGCACGCTGAACGTGGGTGACCAGGTCAAGGTTTCCATGGAAGTAGTAGACGACGGCTTCGGTGAAACACGCCTATCTCGAGAAAAAGCGCGCCGTGCTGAGAGCTGGGAAAAGCTGGAAGAAGCCAGCGAACAGGGCGAAGTGGTTATTGGCATTATCAACGGCAAGGTGAAGGGCGGCTTTACCGTCGACGTCAGCGACATCCGCGCGTTCTTGCCAGGGTCCCTGGTAGACATACGTCCACTGCGCGAAACCGCTCACCTGGAGGGAAAGCCACTAGAATTTAAAGTCATCAAGCTTGACCAAAAGCGCAACAACGTTGTGGTATCGCGCCGCGCTGTGCTGGAGGAAGAAAACAGTCATGAGCGGGAAGAGCTGCTCGCGTCCATGCAAGAGGGCCAGGACGTTAAGGGTATCGTCAAGAATCTGACGGACTACGGTGCCTTCGTAGACCTCGGTGGCGTCGACGGACTACTGCATATCACCGATATGGCCTGGAAGCGGATTCGTCATCCGAGCGAGATGGTCAATGTCGGTGACGAAGTCGACGTGCGTATTTTGAAGTTCGACCGCGAAAAGAATCGCGTCAGCCTAGGTATGAAGCAACTGGGTGATGATCCGTGGGCCGATATTGTTCGCCGTTACCCAGAGGGCGCGCGGGTCATGGCGACCGTCACGAACCTTACCGATTACGGCTGCTTTGCCGAGATCGAAGAGGGTGTGGAAGGACTTGTGCACGTATCCGAAATGGATTGGACGAACAAGAATATTCATCCGTCCAAGGTGGTTTCTGTCGGTGACGAGACCGAAGTCATGGTGCTAGATATCGATCAGGAGCGTCGCCGCATATCCTTGGGTATTAAGCAGTGCCGTCCGAATCCTTGGGAATCGTTCAGCGTGGCTCACGCCAAGAGCGACACTATTACCGGTACCATTAAGTCCATTACCGACTTTGGTATTTTCATCGGCTTGGAAGGCGGCATTGATGGCCTCGTCCACCTTTCTGATATCTCCTGGAACGAACCAGGCGAGACCGCCGTGCGTCGCTATTCCAAGGGCGAGCAAATCGAAACCATTATCCTGTCTGTAGATCCTGAGCGTGAGCGTATCTCGCTGGGCATCAAGCAGATGGAAAAAGACCCGTTCTCGGACTATGCCGCAGAGCATGATCGTGGCAACATCGTGATGGGCAAGGTGCTTGAAGTGCAGCCAAAAGAAGCGGTTATTGAACTGGTCGAAGACGTTACCGGCATACTCAAAGCATCGGAAATCAGCATTGATCGCGTTGAAGATGCACGCAATGTGCTGAAAGAAGGCGAAGAGCTGGAAGTGAAGATCGTCAACATGGATCGTAAAAACCGCACCATCGGCTTATCGATCAAGGCGAAGGATATCGAAGAAGAGCGTCAGGCCGTGAAGGAGCACCAGAAGCAGGAAAGCGATCACGGCGGTCCTGCAACCCTGGGTGATCTGATCAAGGCTCAGATGAACAAGCCGGAAGACGACTAGGCCCTGCCTAGTTGTGTGCCAAATCGGATTTTCTGATTAGATAAGTTCATCGATGTCGAGTTCTAGCATGACAAAGTCTGAGTTGATTGACCGCATGGTCAACGCTCAGGCGAAAGGCAGCGGGCTGCAGTTAACCAACAAAGACGTCGAATTGGCGGTGAAGACCATGCTCGAACAAATGTCGAGCACCCTCGCGTCCGGCGGTCGTATCGAGGTGCGCGGCTTTGGCAGCTTTTCGCTGCACTACCGTGCACCGCGGATTGGTCGTAACCCTAAAACCGGCGAGTCGGTCGGCTTGTCTGGAAAGCATGTTCCCCACTTCAAACCCGGCAAGGAGCTGCGTGATCGCGTCAATGACGCTTTGGAGCGCAGCCAAGCGGAAAGCGAAGGCTCGTAACCGTGTTTTATGCCGGATCCCATCGTGACTTGGCTTAAAACCCTCTTTTTTGTCTGTCTCCTCCTCCTCGTATTTGTGTTTGCCGCGCTGGCGGTAAACCAGCAACAGGTGGCGCTGAGCTTTGTGCGCTGGCAGACCCCTTTTACCCTGAGTATCTTTTGGTGGCTGCTGATGGCGCTGCTACTCGGAATCTTTCTAGGGTGGTTCTACAACTGGGTACGGTACCTCCCCCTGCGCATGCAGCTGCGCAGGCTGAAAAAATCTCTGGCTGCTGCTGAGAGCGCCCTAGGCGAACAGCAGAATCAACTGCCCTCATCGGCTGACGCCGCGGTCGAAAAAAGCCCGTCAAAATTGGGTTCGTAGCCTGCATCGATAAGCGCATTCACTCACGGCACCTAGAGCGCTGTGCCCTGTAGCTGACTCGGGACCGGGCCTAATGTTGAATCTCCACAACACAGGAGATCGATATGTTGAAATTACGAAGCCCAGTACTACACGCTGATGGCGCTGATTCAGGCAAGGGCAAGGGCCAAGCTACCGCCAGCATGCTGTTTTTGGCGCTTAGCCTTGCACTACCTAATGCAATGTCCGACAACAGTGGCCCTTCACTCAGTTTCGCGGCCGCAAGCGCCAGTCAGCAAGCTCAGGCTCGGTTTGAGGGTCAGCAGCAATCTGTAGATTTGAACTCTGCCAGCGCAGAACAGCGTGCCTCGGTGTTGGTCGGCGTTGGTGCGGCGAAGGCCCATGCCATCATCCGATACCGCGACGAAGTAGGCCCGTTTCGTTCGGTAGAGGAACTGGAGGAAGTAAAGGGTATTGGGCCGAGTATTGTTAAACGCAACAAGACACGCATCCGAGTAAAAACGCCCGAGAGCTAGCGCATAGCCGGTGTTTGTCAGTCAGTATGGGCCCAGTAATAATGGATGCTGACAAACACCAGTCATTAGGAGGCAAGCTTGAGCGTAATCTGGAGCCCAATGTGTGACCGCTTCGGGATCGATAGTCCGATTTTTGGCTTCGCCCACGATGTTGAAACCGTAGCAGCCATTACCAACGCTGGAGGATTCGGTGTCTATGGTGCTACTCGACGTTTCCCTGAGGAAATTACGCAAGAATTGGCTCAGATCCGCAGTCTTGTCGGAGACCGCCCGTTCGGCGTGGACCTCGTGCTGCCGCCCGGCATGCCTGAGCACAACTCACGAGAGGCGATTGAAGCGGAGATTCCTGCGGAACATAGCGAATTTGTCTCGCAGTTGATTGATCGCTTTGCGGTGCCCAAGGCGAGTAAGCCAGGTATGCGAACGCGCTTTATTCGTTCTAAGGAAATTGAACAAGCTCAACTGCACGCAGTCATGGATAGCGATGTCGATATGCTTGCCTGCGGTATTGGTGCACCTTCAGACGTGGTCGCCGAGGCCAAGGATCGAGGTAAGACCACACTGGCTTTGATAGGCAGTCCTCATCATGTACCCAAGGCCGTTGCTGCTGGCGTCGAGATTATCGTCGCCCAAGGCTACGATGCAGGTGCGCACACGGGCCCAATTGGCACATATTCCTTGGTTCCCCAAATCGTTGACGCCGCCGGAGATATTCCCGTGCTTGCTGCCGGCGGTGTGGCGACAGGCCGGCATATTGCAGCGGCATTGGCCATGGGCGCCCAAGGTGTTTGGCTGGGCACGGCCTGGCTTTTGTCGAAGGAACACCAGGGCGACATGCATCCGGTCAACCGCGATAAACTGATTCAGGCCGGAAGTGCTGATACCGTAATTACCCGGTCTGAAAGCGGCAAACCGTTTCGACAGGTGCGCACCGGATGGAGTCAAGCTTGGGAGGCGGAAGATGCGCCCGCTCCCCTGAAGATGCCCTATCAAGATGTATTGGTCGGCGACCTTCTGGGAGCCATCGAAGAGCATGATATCGAGCCATTGATTCACTCAGGCGCAGGTCAGTCCATCGCGTACTTCAACGACGTAAAGCCGGTCGCGCAAATCATGCAGGCGCTCATCGACGAGACCGCACAAGCACTGCACACTCAACAACAGTATTTACGTCGGTAGGCATCTGATTATGAGTACACGGGCTTGGTTTGGGTGTTTGGTCATTCTCCTTACCCTGCAGCTAGGGGCCTGTAGCGGCTTGCAGCTTGAATCCTCGCCAACCCGTAGCGTGCCCCTCTCGGGTGTCTGGGTGATTGATACCGAAGCATCCGATGATGTGAACGCTGCGATGAAACCCGACGCTCGGCGTGGCGATGATCGTTTATCTACACGGGCAGAGATTCAGCGCATTCGTCGAGGCTCTGGACTTGCCTTTGTCGCCTATGATTTTCAGGTACTTGAGGCGCAGCGCATGACCATTGAGCTAGCCCAGGACTCAATGGGTGTGAAACACGAACCCGGAGTGTATCGCGACGTGAGTTGGGGCAAACGTGAGCGCGGCATTTGGGAGGTGCAGGCGGGTTGGGAAGAAGACGTGCTGGTCGTCGCTTCAAAGACAAATGGCATTGACGTAATCGAGCGTTATCGGCTTTTGTCGCTCAATCGTTTGCAGGTGGCGCTGGATATTCGGGCGGACGGCAACAAGCGGCAAATCCAGCGATATTTTCGTCGTCAGGGTTGAAGGCAGGCACGCGACCTGAAGCCTTCGAAATCGAGCTTACAGAGTATTGCATTTGGGTTGTCACGGATTAGAATGCTAGCCCTCTTTAGGGGCAGTCAGTGCCTCTCACGACTACTCCGCCTTAGCTCAGTTGGTAGAGCAAATGACTGTTAATCATTGGGTCGCTGGTTCGAGCCCAGCAGGCGGAGCCACTTCTTTCCTTAAGCAAACGAGTAGTTCTTTTTCGTTACCTACCTCAACAGCATGTTGTGAATCATTGTGTGAAAGCAGTGCTTTCACCTAGTTCGAGCCCAGCAGGCGGAGCCACTTCTTTTGTGAGGCGCACGAGTAAAGTTCTCTCGATATACACCCAAATCGTTTGCTGTTAATCATTGTGTGAAAGCGGTGCTTTCACCTAGTTCGAGCCCAGCAGGCGGAGCCACTTCTTTTGTGAGGCAGGAACTATCCTTGAGAATCCGATCATTGTCGCCTGAACGTCAGTATCCGACGGGTTGTAAACCCTGCTTATGAGGGTTTAAGGCAGCGCAAGCCAATCGCTCGGCGATGAGTCATTGTTGATCGCAAGACGGTTATCGCAAGGCCCTCTCGGTCGACCGAGAGGGCGAACTGAAGAGATGGCTAGCCGCCATTGCTCCAGCGCTGGACCTCTGAGAACATGTTGATCCCTTCGATCTCACGGCTACCACCTACCGCTTGAATATAGGCGGCCATATCTTTTGAGTTTTGCATGGCCATGATCGCTTCGGTCAGTTTGCCGCGAGTATCTGCAACAAATGTCACGAAGTGTGTGCCCGGTATGGTTCCAGCCGCGATGTTTTGACCGAAGTAGACACCGCCCGGGAAATTTTGAATGACGTCAGAGTTCCACATTTTGTCGAAAGCACTCATAAAGCCCGCGGGATCTGTAACGGTGAAGCCGTAAACGATGCTGACCGGAGTGGCGCTAGACACGTCACCTGCGTTAATTTTTGCCCGCATGATGGCATAAGTGTTTTCCCACTCGGTCTCGACCAAGCTCTGAAAAGCGCCTTGGAAAGCTGACCAATCCTTGCTGCCTGCATAGAGTCCAGCGGAGGCATCCATTGCTGCTCCGTTGGGATAGAAGATGTTGATGCCATGAGTGCTTTGATAATCGCCGTTTACGATGTTTTGCAGTAACACCACGGTGTTTGGCGCTTTCTTACCTGTGGCTGAATTCCGCCACTTATCCATGGCAGCCAATACGGCGGGAGCATCGCTGGCAACAACGCCGATACTTTGTCCATAGAAGAGCGGTCCGCTGGTGGCGTGATCATCGGCGTAGGTGCCGGACGAAAAAACCAGCAACATGGTCGTGTAAATCATCGTGATTAAGTTCTTCATGACTTTTCCTTTTGTTGGTAAATGGCGGCAGCGCCACGCCTCGAGCGTGACCTGCAAATGTGTCAAACGCAATACATGCAGTTAGTTCGCGTAGCTGGATTCAGGAGGGAAATCTCTGAGCGAGGCGAAATGACGCGTTGTATTTGCGGGCGCCGCCAGTACGAAAAATGCTTCATAGCATTGCCAATTCATATAAATTTGCTCGGTAATCGAGGCGTTTGCCTTATTTGCTTGATTAGACGAGACGGATTGGAGCGCAGTATTGATCGAGAGTACTCGAGGATTTAGTCGCATGTTGGCTGGCGCGCTGATCGCCCTCCTCTTCGTTGGATGTGGCGGTGGTGGCGGGGGAGGCACGACGACCACCCCGGTGGTGGTGCCAAATCCAATCATAAGCGCTTCAAGCTCCGGAGGGCTGTTCAATCAATCCCAAGAGGTCACTCTGACCAGTAACGGCGCGCGCATCTATTTCACGACGGACGGTAGTGCACCTACTTCAAGTTCCCAGCAGTACACTTCCGCCTTGACGCTTGAGACCAATACCACCTTACGAGCGGTTGCAATCAACGGCACTGGTCAAAGCTCGAACACGTTAACGCTGAGTTTTGAGTTCGATTTCGAAGCGCCGACTAATTTCGCGCTGCAAGCCCAGACCACAGTTATCAATACCACAAACGAGAGCGCTTTTACGTTAACGATTGCCAATGGCGAGCTGGATGCGAGCTATTCTATTGAGATAAACGATGCCGATGGGCTCACCCAGGCCATCGGTCTTAGCGGCCAAATCAACAATGCTGACGAGCAAGTGCTTAGCGCAGATCTTTCTAGCATGGCAGACGGGGATGTTACCGCAGTCCTCAGTCTGACCGATGTCGCCGGCAACGCATCGGCTCCGTTTTCTTTGGCGCTAACTAAGGCTACCGATACAGCTGGGGTGCAAGTTGTCGGTGCGGTCAACGTGTCTTCGGGTACGCAAATCGACAGCGACGTAAATGAGTCGTCGGTGACCAATATCGCCAATAATGACTTCGCATCGGCCCAGCAGATATTTTCGCCGGGTGTGCTGGGTGGCTATGTTAATCAAGCAAATTCCGGTGTGTCCGGTAGCTTGTTTGAAAGCGGAGACGAAGACTACTTTCGCGTCAGCCTGTTTGCGGGTGACCGCATTTTGCTCACCATTGGTGATACCGGCGACGGTCAGGATCTCGATGTAGAGCTATACGACGCCGCAGAAGTCCTCGTTGATGATTCCGTCGGCACAGGCAATACCGAGTCTGTGCAGGCGCCGGAAGCGGGTGATTACTTTATCCGCGTTTTCGCCTTCTCCGGTGCCTCTAACTACGTGGTCACAATGGGCTCATCGAGTGCAGCCTCTGTCGATGGCACCACAGTCTCTGATTTCAGTAGTTTTGATGATTTCGTGCCCAGTCAGGTCATCGTTCAGCTCGGCGAAAAAGCGGATGCCGCTATGTCTGAAATGCGCCAATCCATGCAGGTGGTAAAAGGTCAGAGATTGGATGAACCCCTTCTCATGGCCTTCGACGGAGTAGAGGCGAGAAAGTCTGCGATCGTGCGGGTCAACGAGAGCCTAAACGACCTTCCAAACGTTGGAATCTCAGCGAAACAGCGCACCAAGCAAGAGACGATTTGGGCGATTAAGGCGATGATGCGCCGCCCGGGCATAGAGCGAGCGGAACCCAATTATTCGCGGGACGCTTTAGCCACGCCGAACGACCCATTGTATGCCGAGCAATGGCATTTCCCGCAAATCCAGTTACCGGCGGCGTGGGACCTCACAACGGGAAGCCCTAACGTAAGGGTTGCAGTGATCGATACCGGCATCTTGTCCAACCACCCAGATTTTGCCGGCCAGTTGGTGGACGGTGTCGACATGATTGGCGACAGCGAGAATGCCGGGGACGGTGATGGTGTGGACAGCAATCCCGAAGACGAGGGCGATGGTGATTTAGGCGATGGCAGTAGCTCTTTCCATGGAACTCATGTTGCAGGCACCGTTGCAGCCGCAACCAATAACTCCGTGGGTGTCGCAGGCGTCGCTTGGGACAGTCGAATCATGCCGGTACGTGCCCTGGGTCGTTCTGGAGGCACTAGCTTCGACATTATCCACTCGATCCGTTACGCGGCAGGGCTTTCCAATGCGTCCGGAGATCTGCCGACGCAACCTGCCGACGTGATCAACCTAAGCCTGGGTGGTGCGGGTTCATCCCAGAGTGAGGCAGATGCGGTTACCGCAGCTCGCAATGCCGGGGTGATAGTCATCGCTGCGGCAGGTAACAGCGGCACCCAAGATCTGGAATATCCCGCGTCCTACGAGGGTGTAGTGTCGGTATCGGCGACCAATCAGACCAATGTACTGACCGGGTATTCAAATTTCGGGCCTACCGTAGACGTGGCCGCGCCCGGCGGAAATATGAGCGAGGACGTCAATACAGACGGTTTTCCCGATGGTGTGCTGAGCGCCATTGGCAGTGATCGCGATAACTCGCTTACCTATGGCTACCGGCGCTACGAAGGAACGTCCATGGCAGCCCCCCATGTGGCGGGCGTTGCTGCCTTGATGAAGGCAGTGTATCCGGACCTGACACCGGCAACCTTAGACCAAATGCTGATGGAGGGCCGCATCACGGACGACCTTGGCGCTGCGGGGCGCGACAATCAGTTTGGTCATGGATTGATTAATGCCTTCAAAGCCGTGATGACAGCCCAGGAGCTGGCGAGCGGTACGCTTCAACCTTTACCGCCATCGCTCTTGGCGTCGCCAGGTGCGATCAGCTTTGGGGTTATCAACACCCAGCTCGTACTTTCCTTAACAAACGCGGGCGGCGGCGATTTGAGCGTGACGGGCGTTAGCGATGACACCGATTGGCTTAATGTCTCAGCCTTATCGACAAATGATGTGGGATTAGGTTCTTACCGAGTGACCGCAGACCGCACTGGCCTGGCGGCTGGCGAGTATACGGCCACTATTCGCATCAGCTCCTCTGTTGGCGATCTCTCAGTGCCGGTGAGATTGCAGGTTAGCGCCACCACCTTTAGCAGCAGTGCTGGGGTGTTGTTCGCGCTGTTAATCGATTCAGAAAGCGATGAGACCAGTTACCAGCAGCGGTTGGCTAATCCTGCTGATGGGGTCTATGAACTTGATCTGAGTGATGTAGCGCCGGGAACGTATGCGCTAGTCGTCGGGTCAGACATGGACAACGATAATTTTATTTGCGATGCCGGTGAGGCATGCGGTGCTTACCCAACGTTAAATGATGAAGCACCTATCGAGATTTCAGAGGATTCAAGTTACGCCCTGGGTATTAGCTTTGACCAGGGGCGCTTTTTCAGCAGCTCAGCGACGGACGAATCAGAAAGCGCCGTCTTCAAGGGGTTTCGCTACAAAGACGCCCATAAAACGGTCGACTGATTCGCCCTACCTGACGGCTTAAAGGCCGCCGAGTTCGCATCCTCGCCGCTCAAGTATGGGCCGTAGCTCCCGGTAAGCGGCTGGTGTTAGTGATAGCGGAATTCGCGGGTAAAGGTGGTGAATGATGTGAAACTGCATTCCCATGGAGACGAGGTTGCCCAGGCGACTTTTGAACCCACGCGTATCTCGATAACGGCCCTGCTCGTGTCCCGGATAGTGCGGTGCCCAAGATAAGTAATACGAAATGTACGTTTCACCAATAATTTTGGGTATCCACCACAGCAGCGCCATTTCTATGGCGAAACCGCTCCAAGCCATGCCGAACATAAAAATTAGGTAGGCCGCATTTATCAAGACGGCATCCAGCATCAAATGGCTTTGTCCGGTGCGTTCAAGACAGCGGCCGTAGGCGCCATTTCGGGTTGACGCGGGTTGGCGGTTGAGAATCGCCTTGCGCAAAAAATCTATCGACGACTTGGCGTGCGTATCTATATCACAGTCTTTTTCCGGATCATTCGTGTGCTGATGATGTTCCATATGTGTCGCTCGCAGCACGCGATATGGGTAGACCAGGGGAATGACGGAAACATGACCGACCAGTTCGTTGAGCCATCGCAGGGGCTTGCCGCGACCGGCAATGATGTTGTGTTGGGCTTCATGGGAAGGTAGGTAGGACAAAATAACGTTCATGGTTGCCACGCAAAATCCTGCCCACAGCGGTACGAGGCCGCTTAAAACCAGCGGGAATAGGGCGATAAAAACCAGGCAGTTGCCTAGGCCCCAGGCGACGGCGCCCCAGGGCACCTTACCCATATATTTGCCTGCTATCTGACGCTCGAGCACATCAAGTTCTGCGTCGCTCATGGTCGCCAGCGGTGTGTTTTCAGCTACTTGATCCATAGCCAACTCCCGCGAAATTGTGCCAGCAGCCCAAGAGTCCCAGCGACCACGGCTCCAACGATAATCGCCGACGACCCGGGCGCAGCAAGCTGCAGACTTATGGTGAGCTGAGTGGCTAAGGGCCAGAGAAAACCCAGGGCAAAGGCCATGGGTGAAAACAAAATGCCAATAATGATTTTCATGTCTTTCCTGTGCTTGATAGGTGCCTGATCGGAAACCACGGTTGATGGCTGGACTATAGGAAGCTAATGTAGACATTGTCAACATGATTTGTTCATGCATGTCCGTGCGAGTAGAGGCTTTCAGCGCGAATATGCTCGACGCAAAAGGACTCATGCTCTATGCCGCTCACGACCTATCACCATGGAAACCTATCCGAGGCGATCCTAATCAAGGCAGCTGAGATTATTGATGAGCAGGGTATCGAGGCGCTTTCTTTGAGGGCCATTGCTCGAGAGATTGGTGTTTCCCATAGTGCACCCAATCGACACTTTGCGAACAAAAAAGCGTTGCTTCAGGCTTTGGCAGCCAAGGGTTGGCAGGAGGCGCGAGATGCCACCCTGATTGCTGCAGATCAATGCGGAAGCGATAACCCGCACAGCAGACTCAATGCAATGGGACGGGGATATTTGCGCTGGGCCCTAAACAATCGCGCACTTTTTCGCGCAATCTATCATCCCGACGTGAGTCGCCAAGCGAGTGCAAAGCTGCGCACTGCTGTTGAAAAATTTGCTGACTCGGTGCAGCGAGAAATCAAGGCAACTCAGCTTGACGGGCGTCACGCGAACGTACCATTGCCCGTTTTGACGCTGTTCACAAACGCAGTGCCTACCGGGGCCGCGATGTTGATTCTTGATTCGATTCTGGGCCAAACCATGTCTACGGAAATCGAACAGGAGGAATTGATCGCGAATATCATCGACTTGATCGTGCCACTGCCGAGCTCCTAAACGTAAACGATAGCCAGCCGGCCGGAGATTGGCGACGCTGCAGCACTCGTCAATCTCCTGACGCGGCAAGTTTTTGGGCCGTTAGCGCACCAACTTCTGCAGCCTCGGTCGAACTCGCAAAAAAGCGACGTAGGCTCGCTCCAAAACACGCAGTATCCATGGCAGTCGAGCCAGTACGCCCAAGGGTTTTAGAAGTGGCAGTTGTCGCCACAGCACTGCGAAGGCCGCTGCGCCATGGACGATGGGCTGACCTGCCTCTTGGGCGTGAAAGCGCTCGAGCAGCTGCGCAGGATCCAGTGGACACTGGTCTGCGGCGTAGATATCAATGAAGTTAACGCGCTTACGCCAGTCGAGGCGGCGCATAAGCGCGATTTCTTTGATGCACAGCGGGCACTGGCTGTCAAACCAAACAGTGACCGGCGCCGGGGTGTCGACCATGGAGACAGCTCAAGCTAGGTTATGGGTGACTGACTGTATTGCCTAATCCGTGAATGTCATGTGCCCGGAAGTCCAAGATCGTCGTTATCAGGCGTTTTCTGCCTTCGGAACTGCGACTTGTGTCGGACGCTTGGCGTTTTTGCCGTAGAGGTTGACCTGCATACTCGAAATCGCGTGTACCAATGCGTTAGGTGCAATGGTCTGCTTACCGGTCCAGTAAATGTCGGGAAAGCGCTCGAAGATACGTTCAAAGGCAAGTCGCAGCTGCATTTTGGCGATGCGCGAGCCAAGGCATTTGTGCACGCCATGCCCAAAGGCGAGGTGTTTTTCTACGTTGGGACGATGCATATCGAAGGTGTCCGGATTGGGGAAAACCTCCGGGTCGCGATTGGCCGCTCCGTACCAAAGCACTACTTTTTCATCCTTGCCGATTTTTTGTCCGTTCACCTCAGTATCCTCAATGGCCGTGCGGCGCATATGGATAACCGGCGAAACCATGCGCAAGGCTTCTTCGGACATCCTCGGAATCAGGGCAGGGTCCTCAAGCACCATGGCGCGTTGATCTGGAAACTGGTTCATCAACCGAATCGTGCCAGACAGCGAATTTCGCGAAGTGTCGTTACCCGCAAAAATTATGAGCAACCATGAGCCGTCCAGAAATTCCTGGGGCAGCAGTTCTCCGTCCAGCTTGGACTGGGCAATAATCGTCAGCAGGTCTTGTCTGGGGTTGCCGCACCGATCAGCCATGACACGCTCTCCGTAGGCAAACATATCTCGCACAACGCGGTTGAAGCGAAAGGGAAACATGGGTTCAGAGAAAAACGTCTGCCACGGATTCGCCAAAAACTGGGCAGCCAGCTCCAGGTGATGCATCCACGTTTTTACCTGTGGCCGTTCGGCCTCATCAACGCCGAGCATTTCGCACAGCGTGAACAGCGGCAACTCCTCGGAGAACATTTTGGCAAAGTCGACTACGGGACCCTTGCGCTCCATTTCGTCCAGCAGAGAATCGATGTAAACACCGACTCGATCTCTAATCGTGTCCACGTAGGCAGGAAAGAAAAAATCGCTTTGCTGCATGCGCATTTCCCGATGCAGCGGTTCGTCCATGTTGATTAAGGAATTGAGCGCAGCAGGCATGAGCTTATCTGGTCGCCACTGCTTGCGGTCGGGGACCGCCATATTGATGCCGCCGCGTTGGGACGAAAAAACACCGTGGGCGAGTTCCGCATGTTTGATGTCCTCATAGCGGGTGAGTGACCAATAACCCGAGGTGCCTCGATAGGATCCTGACCACATCACCGGGGCTTGTTCGCGCATCTGCCTGTAGTGGTCGAAGGGGTGTCCTTGGGTCCACGATGCAGGGTCACCAAAGTTGAAACCGTCAAACATGGGATAAACCGCATCATAGGTCGGATCTTGTTGTCCCGAGTCGATCAGTATCTCGTCGCTGATAAGTTTCAAAGCTCGTTCCTCTATCTCTTTTTCTTCCAAGACTTACCTGAGAATATTAGCAGATAACCCCTCCACAGCTGCGCTGTCCATTTTTGAAAAGAATACGCTTTATGGCTGATCCACAAGAAACAATGAACCCATACGAGGGATTTAAGCTGTTGCGCGACCACGCTCCTGTAACCCAGCTAGAGGCTGATGGCCCCTGGCAGGTCGCGCGCCATGCTGACGTACACGCCATACTGCGTGATCATGAGACCTTTTCTTCCGAGGTGTCGATTCGGCCACCTGAAGAGCGGGGCGCACCGAGCATGTTGTTCAGCGACCCGCCCATACACAATCGTCTGCGTAAATTGGTCAGCGTGGCGTTCAAGCCCGGTCAAATTCAACTGCAGGAGCAGCAGATCCGATCCCGCTGCAACGCGCTGCTAGATGCGATGCCAACCGACACCGAGTTGGACCTTGTGCAGGCCTTGGCAGCGCCCCTACCCGTCATGGTGATCGCCGAGATGCTGGGCGTGGAAGATGGTGATATGGCTACCTTTAAAGCGTGGTCTGACGAGATCTTCAGCAATATCGGCGAGATATTGTTTGGTACACCCAGTGCTGAGTCCGAGCGCGCGGCGCAGGAGATGAATGCCTACTTTTTGCAGCGCATTAATGACATTCGCCGGCATCCGAAGGAGCACCTGCTGGGTCAACTTGTCGCAACGGAAACAGAGGACGGCAAACTAGATGACGAGGAACTGCTGAGTTTTTGTCGCCTGCTGTTAATCGCAGGTAACGAAACGACGACAGGCCTGATTACCGCATCGGCCAGAATCTTCCATGAGGAAACAGACACCTTGATTCAGCTAAAGCAAAATCCGCAGCTTGCGAAGAACTTTGTCGAGGAGGCGCTGCGCTTCTACTCGCCATTTTCCGCTACGGTTCGCCGTACCACTAAGGATGTTGAGATTGCCGGACAAGCTATTGCGGCTGGCGAGTTGGTCATTCCTTTGCTTGCTAGTGCGAATCGGGATGAGCGAGTCTTCGAGGCACCAGATACTTTCAGGCTTGATCGCAGTCCGAATCCTCATCTGGGTCTGGGATTTGGAATCCACGTCTGTTTAGGCGCTCACCTGGCTCGACTCGAGGGTAAGATTGTTGTCGAGCAGATGGCCGAGCGCTATCGCGGTATTGAACTGGTCAATGCCCAGGCGACCACGGTGGGAGAGTTGGGCGGGCCAAAATCATTGGCGGTTAGGTTGCGGTGATGCGCATGGCACCACCGCAGTGAACGCTAGTATTTAACCAGCGCTCGCAGAGTAGAAGGGCGTTCCGAAATAGGTGCGAACAGGTCCGCAGGTGGCAGTCTCGGTAAGAAGTCTTTCTTCCTTTGCGAAGTCGCCGGCAAAATACCGGTCGAAGGCTTGTCCCCATGCTTCCATACTCGGGAAGATGCGCACGATGATGACCGAGCCCTGCATTTCATTGGGTATGCCAATGCCGCCGTACCACATATGCGTGGACGCTGTAGCGCCGGCTTTTTTAAAGGCCGCCCCACGGGCTTTTAGTGCAGCTCTTAAATCGTCCGTATCTGCGCCATCATTAAGCGTGCAGGTACGAAACATGCCGAACCCGCCATCTGATGGATCACCCGCATGAACCATTTCGCCCCGCATTAGGCTGCGTTGGCTCATGGTACGAATTTCATCGAATTTCGCTTCCAGTTCTTGTCCGTTCTCCATGTAGCCTTCGAAGCCTGCGCCGATCGCCGTGGCGCTCGGTGAAAAGCCAAGCCAGACCGCGTCAAAGCTGCCAGCAATGGGTGCAGACGATTGACTCATGTAGTGGGGTGTCATAACGAAGGCGCTGTACTGCAGGCCGCTGGCCTGGGCCACTGCAGCGAATTCGTCCTGCATGGCCATCATGTCAGCCATGGTTTTGCCGTCTTTAAGCTTGAAAGGTATGGACTCAACCAAGTAGCTGCTGGTTGGCGCGTGGTCATCGGCGATGGCCGAAAACGATAGAGCTAAGGACAGTAAAAGCGCGAGTTTTTTCATTGTTATTCTCGATAAGTTTAAGGTCGCGTTCAGGGCTCTGCTGACCTATCGCGCTTCCGCGCGGTACGTGCTTTGAGAGCCGTAGTGAATCATTTGATTGGTAGAAGCTCACCAATCAAGGCAGTTGATACCAAAAGTTGGCTAATAAACAAAGGGCTCAATTTTGTCCGCGCGCAAAGTGTAAGAAGCAGTAGCCAAATCTTCTTCAACCCGCGTGGTCAGCAGCGTGCCTTCGATCCAAAACGGGTCCCACAGACTTTCTAGCGTATAGCCAGGTTCAAATTCTGCGTAGATGGTTTGGTTCGGTGGCGGTGCGGGCTCGTGTATACAAGCGCCGAAGTAGGGCACCAGCAAAAACCGTGTAACAACCTGTGTGTCGTCAAAATCCACGGGCACAATAAAACCTGGAATGCGTATCTTTTTGTTATTGAGCTCAAAACGCACTTGTTCACCGAAGGCAATATCGCCTTCCAATATTAGGGATTCGTCAAGCGGTGGCACCAAGTCCCGCCAAGAGATCGATTCCGGTTCGGCGAAGGCGGTGGGAGAAAGAGCAAGCAGTAATACGATCACGCCAGCTGGTAGACGGCGGAAGATTGTGTTCATGGCTTTGAGTCCAAATTGGTTACGTTGTAACATCTTTCCAACGATGCGAACCTGTGGGTACTGTGACAATAGCCGTTCCAATTGCAGACGCGATTAGCCTCAGTCACCTCGGTTACAGCTATCCCGGTGACCAGTCCCCGGTGCTCAATATCCCAGCCTGGCGAGTCGAGCGCAATGAGCACGTTTTTCTTCAGGGTGAATCAGGTAGCGGTAAGTCGACCCTGCTCTCTCTGCTGGCCGGACTATCCGTACCCACCCAGGGTAGCCTGCGAGTTCTTGGTGACGATATCGCCAAGCTGAGTACGCGCCAGCGTGATCGGTTTCGTGCCACCAACTTAGGCGTCGTTTTTCAGCAGTTCAATTTGATTCCCTACCTTTCGGCGCTGGATAATATTCTGCTTGCGGCGCGGTTTGGCAGCGCCACCACTGCCGGTGCGCGGCAGCGCGCGACGACGCTATTAGAGCGGATGAATCTGCAAAGCGCCCTGCACCACCGCCCCGCGTCGCAGATGAGCATTGGTCAGCAACAGCGCGTCGCGATAGTGCGCGCGCTCATCAATACTCCGTCGCTGTTACTCGTCGACGAACCAACTTCGGCCCTTGATCACGTCAATAGAGACGCTTTTTTGACGCTGCTGTTTGACGTGTTGTCCGACCAGGAATGCGCCATGGTTTTTGTCAGTCACGATCCTGCACTCGGCGCCTCCTTTGATACTCAGGTCAAAATCTCTGAGCTGAATCACGTCGGAGCGACAGTCTGATGGGCGCTTTCGGTACCGTGTTGCTGGTCGCCTCACGGAGTCTGCGCTATCGCCTCAGTGGGGTGTTGCTAACCATCGCCTCGGTAGCACTGAGCGTATTTGTGCTGTTGGGAGTAGAGCATGTGCGCCAGGAAGCACGCTCAGGTTTTGCGAGTACTGTGTCGGGTGTGGATCTGATTGTCGGAGCCCGTACCGGCGAAATAAATCTTCTGTTGCTGTCAATTTTTCGCATTGGCACTGCCACGACTAACGTGTCCTGGGAGAGTGTCGAGCAGCTTGATCAGCAAAGGAACGTCGACTGGGCAGTGCCTATTTCCTTGGGTGATTCCCACCGCAATTTCCGCGTCATCGGTACGACAAAGGCATTCTTTTCGCGCTATAAATACGGCGCGAAACAACCCCTGGTTTTCGAGCAGGGTCAACCATTTGAAGCGGTTGCCGAGGTGGTGCTAGGGGCGCGGGTCGCCAGGGAGCTGGGCTATCAGCTAGGTGACTCGCTGGTGCTCAGTCACGGAATGGCGGATACCAGTTTCACCCATCATGATCAGCTGCCCTTTGCCGTGAGCGGCGTTCTCGCTGGGACCGGGACTCCCATCGACAATGCTCTTTTTGTTGGCCTTGAGGCTATTGATGCCATGCACAGTGACGGAAGATCGGAAAATCACCACGCACACGAAGCACCCGACGCTCACGAAAGGCACGAAGGGCACGAAGAGCATGACGCTCACGAAGACCACGATGCTCACGAAGGGCGCGACGAGCACGAGGTTCACGAAGAGCATGTTGCTCATGAAGACCATGATGCTCATGAAGGGCACGATGCTCACGAAGACCATGATACCCATGAAGAGCACGAGGCCCTCGATGACCACGAGGAGCATCACGAGGCCCATGATCATCCACCCATAGGTACGGTGACCGCGGTGCTGGTCGGCCTTAGCTCGCCTATTACGACATTACAGGTGAAGCGCTGGGTTGATGAATATGAAGGCGAGGCACTGTTAGCGATATTGCCCGGGGTTGCTCTGACTCAGCTGTGGGAGCTGGTCGGCAATGTCGAGTCAGTACTGCTGGGGATTTCGGTACTGATCTTGGTGTCTTCGTTGTTGGGCCTTAACGCGATGTTGCTTGCGTCTATGCGCGAGCGTCGGCGCGAGATCGAGGTGCTGCGCAGTATCGGCGCCCCCTCATCCTTTATTCTGTCCCTACTGATGATCGAGTCGCTGCTTATCGTCTCTGTTGGCGTGGTCTTGGCAGTGGGCACCCTGCTGGCGTCAATCACAGCGGCCAATACGCTGTTTGCAGAAACGTTTGGGTTGATGATTTCATCGCAAATTCTCAACCCGTCTAACGTCACGGCGTTAGGCCTGATTTATCTGACAGCAGTTATCGTAACGCTCTTGCCAGCACTGCAGGCATATCGCGTTTCTCGCTCGGTTGGAGCAGCCACCGCCGCAGATTGATTCACCGTCTAGCATACTATAATGTTATAATATAACATTTCTGGGGCATTGGCCTGCACAAAGGCAATGGACTGCAAAACGGGTATTGAGGCGTACGCTGGACGATAGTATCTAGCATTCCGACGACAACAGATGAGGTGATTGCCATAAGTCAGCAAGCGACAAAACGTGTCCTCGCGCAAGCCCAGCAGCAATGCCTGGCATTGGGCAGTAAGCTGACCACGAAGCGCAGTCAGGTGCTCGAAGGTCTGTTGGTCGCAGCCAAGGCGGTATCCGCCTATGAGCTGACGGATGTGTGTCGGGATAAGCTTGGCTATGACCTGTTGCCCATGTCGGTGTACCGCATCCTAGAGTTCCTAGAGAACAATCAGCTTGCTCACCGCCTGAATACGTCTAACAAGTACATTGCTTGCTCCCATATCACTTGCGATCACCAACATCAGCCACCGCAGTTTTTGATTTGTAAGACTTGTCACAAGGTAGAGGAGGTCGAGGTGCCGACACCCATTATGGAGAGCGTCGCCAAAGCGACGCGAAAGGCAGGATTCACCCTCGCCAGCAGTCATCTAGAAATCGAGTGTTACTGCAATGATTGTGACCCCCCGGAGGCGGCCATATGACGGTCTCTGGAATGCGGGATCGCTCGGCGATCGTTTTGTCGATGATCTGTGCGGTGCATTGCCTGGCGGTACCCCTGGCGGTGGTAATGATGCCCATGGCGTCTACCTATTGGTTCGCCGGTGATCACTTTCATTTTCTGCTGTTGTACCTAGTGTTGCCCACCAGCACCCTGGCAATAGGCCTTGGATGCAGGCGTCATCGAACGTTCAAAGTGATCGCGTGGGGTAGTGCTGGTCTGGGGTTTTTAGTGCTAGGGGCACTGCTAGGCCACGATCGACTGGGTGAGTTAGGCGAAAAGGGGATAACGCTGTTGGGGGCAGGGTTAGTAGTCCTCGCTCATGTCTACAATTTCAGACTTTGCCGCCAAAGCCAATGTGCGCACTAGCTGCAGCAACCCTACGCCCAGTAAGCTAGCCGCGATTATGCGGCTACCGCACCTGCAATGACCTCGCTCGCGACGCTTTGCAGTCGCTCGACAGGGTCGCCTTCACCCATCATCGGCATCACAACCCGGCCCACGCCGATAGACTCAAGCTCACCTAAAAAGTCTTTGCCGCCGATACCCGGCCACATGCAGGTCACTTCAATTTCTGACATGTCGCGATTGATGGCGTCACATTCGCGCCTAAGATTCTCCATGTGACCCTTCAGTTCCGCGGGGTCGCCGGTAGGCGCGAACCAACCATTGCCGAGCTGGGCCGTGCGCTGAAATATTTTTCCTTGCACACCGCCCATAACCACAGGGAACGGGCTTTGTATGGGCAGGGGATAGCTCTTGAAATTTGTCCATGATAAAAAATCGCTTTCGTGCTCAACCACCTCGCCGGACCATATTTTGCGCATGCCCGCCACATAATCATCAAATCTGGCTCCGCGGCGCTCGAATGGCACGCCAAGGGCATCAAACTCTTCGCGCAGCCAACCAATACCAACGCCTAACATAAAACGCCCGTTGGAGATGAAATCTAGGCTCGCCGCCTGCTTCGCCATGTAGATGGGATTCACCTGAGACAAGATGTTCACCCCGGTGGCCAGTCGCAGGGTGGAGGTGGCTGCGGCGACCGCGGCCAGCGCTATCAGAGGGTCGACAAAGTTGGTTTCCGGCGCAGCGCCCATATTGCCGGATTTGTTGTAAGGGTACTTCGATTCATAATCCACCGGCACGATCACATGCTCAAATGTCCAAACCGATTCGTAGCCCAAGGACTCAACCAGCTGGGCGGTTTTTACCACTTGATCAGCTGCTTGAACCCCGATATTGATTGGAATAACGCCTACCTTCATTTCTCCCCCTCTACATATGCTGTCTATTCAGCGCATCAATTTTACCGCTTTTCCTTGGGTTATCACTCGCTTAAGGCGATGGATAGTCCAGGCCTGCCTCGCTGCCCGCAACGCCAGGGACAATCTCCAATACCGTATGGCCGTGATGCACGCGACCGAATTCGTCCTCGGCCCGCACAGTCACGGTGTGCACACCTGGCGGCAAGTCAGCACTCAGGTCTGCTTCGAAAATATGCGTCGAGACCGTTGCTTGTACAAAGGATTTCTTGTCGCTGGCGTGCCGAACGAACTGTTCGAGCATATAAGGATCCTTCCTTGGCGTTCGCGTCAGCGGTTGATATTCGCCGTCGTTAACTCGGTAAGTGACGACGGATTTGGGGCCGCCGTCAAAGAGGTTCACCATGATTGAGGCGGCTGCCAACTCGTCCTGGGACAGATGACCGTCGAGTAGCTGGCCAGCCTTGAAGTCGCGTATGCCATTGGGTTGCAGCTGATGGTGCGCTACGTCGAAGCGAATTCGCATCTGTTGGTCTGCGGGCTTGCCTGCGCCTTTGAAACGCACGGTGAGATCTGTCGAGTCCACCTCAAGGATATGGTATCCGTTGGGCGTGCCGTCACGCTGATCGCTGATGGCGATGCCGCGCTCATCAAAAGGGCCACTCCACCAAGATCCCGATACGGTTGCCAACACATGGTGGTGGAATGTGCCCGGACCGTCGAAGCCGTCTTCTTCGCCGAAGTAAATATGATTGGTGGTATGGGTATGTCCGGCGACAGAGTACAGGTTAGGTCGGCCCGCCAAGAGTCGGAAAAGTCCCTTGCGGTTGTCGGTAGTATAGCGACGATCCTCGCTGCCCAGCGGAGCATGGGTTGCCACAAAAACAAGCCTATCGTTGTCAACGTATTCGAGTTCTTTCTCAAGCCAGCGCAGCTGTTGCTTGCTGATACGAGCTTCATAACCGCCGTTGCCGCGCACATCGCCCGGATCAGCCTCGCCATTGCCTTGGTAATCGATATTGTCGAGTACAATAAATAGAGCGTCTGCATATTCGAAGGCGTAATAGGGAGGGCCGAAGAACTTCTTGAAAGTCTCCAGCGAAAACTTGTCGCTTTCGGCCTCGAAGTTCAGTTCGTGGTTACCGGGTACGTTGTACCAAGGGATGCCAATCTGCGCGATCAATGCGTTATAGCGCGGAAACAGCGATAGATCGTCGTACATGATGTCGCCCATGGTCATGCCAAAGGCCGCATCCGTGCCGATGAGTTCTGCAACTACATCGTCACGAATATAGTCGAGCTCTCGCTGGGTTTGCGGCTGCGGATCCGCAAATAAAATGGCTTCAAATTGCTCGGACTCCTCGCGCTTGATCAACGGAAAATTGATTTGCTCGGGCAGAGGGCCCGTGGGCGCCATGCCTTCATAGCGCATGCCTGCTGGCGAGCCCCCTGGCTGGTGAATGTAGTAGAACTGGGGAAGCATGTGCGCATTGACGGGAATTGCATGGTCGCGCGGCTTTGTAATAAAGATAATGCTCTGATCGTCTACCGGTAGGGTGTAGCGACCCTCTTCGTCGGTTGTCACAACATCTAGACCGTTGCTTACGCGTACTCCCTCAATCCCCTGCTCGGCGGTATCGAGCACACCGTTTTTATTGCTGTCGAGAAAGACCTGGCCTGTGGCGTTGGCCGCCAGTGCCGAATGTGGAAACAGTAGACAAGCTAAGATGGTGAATGTGCGCATGGTGATTTCCTCTCAGACCTTGGGTTGTGTTGGTCGGTAATGAAAAGTAGCGCGTGATTATGAAGTACCGGTGAATGCGGGCAGCCAAGAGACGGGCTGCCCGAAAACACACTATACGATGTGACCCCCGGTCGCACCGTGAGTCTTGGTCATCTAGCCGATGGCGATCTCGTAAAGACCCTCGTATTCCTCTGCTGAGCAGGGGCGGGGGTTAGTGAAGGTGCAAACATCCTTGGCTGCATGGTTCGACAGATCTGCGATTGCGTCTCTTCGCACTCCCATTTCACCCAGGTTCGCGGGCAGGCCAATCTCGGCATTCAGCTCGCGGATAAACTCTGCAGGATCGGCACTGGCATCAAGTCCCATGGCAGCGTTTAGGCGCGTGTACTTATCGCCGACGTAATCACGATTAAAATCTAAAATGGTGGGCAAAATGACGGCGTTCAACGTTCCGTGGTGTAGGCGTAGCGCCTGGTCTGCGCCGCAGGCGTGGCTCATTGAGTGTACTGAACCCAAGCCCTTACTGAAGCCCATGGCACCCTCCGCCGCAGCCATCATCATATGCCAGCGTGCATCTTCATCAGAGCCGTCTTTGACCGCTTTGACGAGATTCCCCTCGCGAATACCGCGCTCAATGCCATCGCAGGCGACCGCTTCTGCGGGTGGATTAATTTGCGGCGAAAGCAGGGCCTCAATGCAGTGGGTCATCGCATCCATTCCTGTCGCCGCGGTGAGCAGAGGTGGCAGGCCAAGGGTCAGAGACGGGTCACAAATGGACGTCATGGGCACCAAGTTGCGGCTAGCAAGGATCAGTTTTTCGCCATTGTTCATGATGATCACAGCGCCGGAGGAAACCTCGCTGCCGGTACCCGACGTGGTGGGGATGGCGATCAAGGGCGCCACGGTGCCAATTTTTCCAGCACCTCCAAGGCCGGCGGTGTATTGAAGCAGGTCTTCCTCATGAGTGACTGCCAGGGCGACTGCTTTTGCCAAGTCCATGGACGAACCGCCTCCAAGGGCGACGACACCATCGCAGCCTGCTTCTTGGTATGCGGCGACTGCTTCCTCTACGGCCATTTGGGTTGGATTTTCAGGTGTGCCGTCAAAAACCGTCAGCGCAGCATCGTTGCCCAAGTGAGAGACCAGGTCGGTCACCATGCCGAGATTGACCAAGCCTTTGTCCGTGCACAGCAGCGGGCGGCGTATGCCATGCATGGCAAGGACCTGACCGAGCTGATTGCTGGCACCGTGATCAAAAATGGTGTTGTTCATGAAAGTCAGGTTCGCCATGGTGTTTCCTATGTTGGTTAGACCGGGTTAGAGAATACGTTACTCAGACAGGTTCTGCTGCCCCAAAAAAGTTGTAATGTAACCAAACTGGTGCACCTGTAATGCAGGCGATTGTCCAAGTCTTAAGCCCGATTTTTTAAAAGCATGAAGAGAACCGATCTGTCGCCCATTCCTATTCCCATAACCGTGCTTACCGGCTTTCTTGGAAGCGGTAAAACGACCGTGCTCGATTACTTAGGCCGCACTGGCGCGTTGTCGCGTACGCTGGTTTTGGTCAATGAGTTTGGTGAAGTCGGTCTAGACCACGAACTGTTGGTGCCGATTGACGATGACACCCTGGTAGCCGTCAACAGTGGCTGCATTTGCTGCACCATTCGCACGGATCTCGTACAAACTCTGAGCGAGGCCCCCTGGCGCTATGCGCGGAGCGGTAAACGCTGGTTTGACAAAGTCATCATCGAAACCACTGGCATTGCCGATCCAGCACCGATACTGCAAACCATCATTGGAGACGAGCAAGTAGCGTCGCAATACATGCTAGCGGGCGTACTGACGACGGTAGATGCGGTAAACGGCATCGCGACGCTGGATCACCATATTGAGGCGGTAAAGCAGGTTGCTGTTGCTGACCGAATTTTGCTGACGAAAACGGACCTGCTCGACGATTCGGCGCAATCCTTGGAAACAGCTATCCGGCAATATGCGCCCGCTGCACCAATCAGCGCAGTAATCGATGGCCAGGCTCAGGCCGATTGGATCTTTGGTTTCCAAGCTTATGGATTGGAGAACAAGAGCAGTGATGTCGAAGCCTGGCTCGCGGGCGACTTCAAGACCCAAGTCTCTGACGCCGTCAACGCGCATGGCCATGGCGAACACGACAGAAGCCGGCATGGCGGTGTGCAGGCCAGTAGCCTAGTCTTCGACGACCCTGTAGACGCTGCCTTATTCGAGTCTTGTCTGACCATGCTCATGCAATTTCGTGGTCAGGATTTGCTGCGAGTTAAAGGCATTATTAATGTGGCTGGCCTTGATCGGCCCATGGTGATCCATGGCGTACAGCATGTCTTTCATCCTCCGCAGCTTCTTGATGCGTGGCCAGGTGAGGATCGCAGAACGCGGCTGGTAGTGATCGCTAAGGAGCTAGATCACGAAGAATTACTCGGCTGCTTTTCCGCCCTAGGCTTGATGGCCCGAGTAACCCACTAACAATAAAAAACGACAGGTATTTGAGGAGTTGGACTGTGAATGAGCAAATCACTATCTACGGATCAGGTGGTAACCGTGCGGCAAGAGTGGCATGGACGGCCGATGAATTGGGGCTCGAGGTTTCTTACCGGCACTATGACGGCATGATTGGCAGTGATGAACTCAGGCGCTTGCATCCTCAGGCGAAGATACCCGCGATGCAGGTTGGCGACTTTGTGTTGTTCGAGTCTGCTCCGATTTGTCAGCATCTGTGTGACATCACCCCGGGCCAAAGGCTGTTAGCCCCGCAAGGCGCGAAAGAGCGGAGCCTACACAACCAGTGGGTGTCTTTTGCTCAGTCTGAAATTGAAGCCTATTTGTGGCACAGCTTTCAGTTAGGTCGGCTGGAGATAGCGAAGACGGAAACGGCCGCGGCGTTAGCGTTAAATCGACAGCTTTCTGGTGCCGGTTTGGATGTGCTTGAACAGCACCTAACAGATCAGCAATTTATTCTCGGCGAGCAATTTTCTCTGACGGATATTATCGTCGGCTGGACGACTAACTGGTCGCGTAAATCCGGCTTGCTGGAATCTCGCCCAGCGTTACAAAGCTACCTCGCAAGACTATTCGACCGGCCCCATGTCGCGTTGACTTGGTAAGGTGTGGCGAGCTCAATCTTCGTTGCCGATCGTCGTTTGTGCCCGAAACATCGGACCCTTTAAGATCGAAGAAGGGTAGCCTTCTGCCGGCGCTTTGAATGCGTCGACATTGTCGAGCTGTAGTTCTTTCAAGTTATCAAAACGCTCGGCAATGATGTTCATGGCGTCAAAGGGAAAGTCATGGTCGACATAGGGTTTCACGTTGTCGGTAACGAGATAGAATTTACCGTCGGCGATCAGATCGAAGACCTGCTCAGCATGTCGCTCCGGAGTCATACCCAGCACCATTTCGTTCGGCTTAATCGACGCGACATCGGTGCTAGCGGGTGCGTTTTTGGCTGACTTATTCAGCTGGCTCGATTGCATCAAGGAGGTGCTAACGATGCAGGGGCATAACACCCGGACATGCACTTGGGGTGATTTCCTGGCGATCTCGAAAGAGAGCGATTCCGTGAGCGCGACGACAGCGTGTTTGCTCGCCTGATAAGAAGCGGCTCCGCCATCACCGCGCACCAGTCCACCCACGGAAGCCGTGGTGCAGAAAATTGATTTTTCGGCCTGCGCCTGCAGTCTTGGCACGAAGGCTTTTATGGTCTTCACCACGCCCAGCACATTCACGTTCAGGGTCGTTTCCCAATCCTCGATGTCACTTTTCAGGATGCTGTTGTTGAAAAGGACGCCAGCATTCGCGAATACCGCGCCAATGCCCTTGCCAGCGAAATGAACATCGACTCGCTCAAGTGCGCTGCTCAAATCGGCGCTGCTCGTTACGTCGCAGGCTAGAGCCAAAATACTAAGGTCCGGGGCCATAACGCGCAGATCGGCGGCGGCCTGTTCAACCGTGGCTTCATGCAAATCGATTAAAGCGACATGCATATGCAAATTGAGCGCCGCGTACTTTGCCAAGCCCCAGCCGATACCAAAGTTACCCGCGCCGGTAATGACCGCTACACAACCCTCTAGCTCGGCTAGATCGAATTTTTCTTGTTGTCGACTCATTGTTAACTCCCCGTGAGCTGATTGGCGGAGAGCAGTCTCCCAAAATTTGTTTTTGCGGCATAGCAGAGGCTTGCGCCAGACATCGCTCACTGCCGATGGGCCATTGTGCGTTAATTGTGCGCAAATCTGGCCCGTTGCTCGTTATCAGTGCAGCCGACGTCCTGAGACCACGGTTCTTATAGGTCGAGCCCATGGCACATATGTTGCTTGACGTTGTTCGCGGAAGTGCAGTGGTGAACCGATCGGCACTTGCAAGAGAGTGCGCACGCTTTTTGACGCGAGGAGTTCCGATTGAGGATGGCGGTGACGAAATGGGTGGGTTTTTTGGCCTTAGCGCTCTCTTGGCTGCCCGTTACTCATGCGCATATGCTCAACATGACCGAAATTCAAATATCGGCTGACGCGACGTCTGATGCGACAGTAACCGTGCAGATCGACCTGGGTCAATCAGGACTGATGACGCCTGAATCCTATTGGGATGCGGTGTCTGATCCAGAGTCAGTCCTCAAAAGCGGGGCGCTTTATCGGGCCCTGAAAGCGCTTGAGTCAGGAATCGAGGTTGTGGTCGACGGCCAGCTCCGCAAGCTGGCGCTGCGCGACTACCGAGCAACGGCTATATCACTTGAAGCCATCGAAAATCCCCTCACTCCGCAAATGGCGGATGTGCAGTTTGCGCTTATGGGCGCTAGGCCTTCCTCTGAGTCGATCATCGCGATCGAGCTAAAGGATACACTCGACGTGCCTTGGCCTTGCTTAGTGCGAGTGGATTCCTTCGCGGCCTTACCTATATCGCGCCTGCTTACTGCGGGAACGCGGTCTAGCGGCGACATCAGGCTCGATGATTCGCGAGCCAAGCCCGGTGAGGGTTATATGGTCAGCGCGGTGTTACAACTCCAAGCGTGGCTGCCATCACTAACTTGGTTAGTTGTGGGCATCCAACACATCATTCCCATGGGATTCGACCATATGGTGTTCATCCTTGGGCTGTTTTTTCTTTCGACCAAGCTTTCTTCATTGCTGCTGCAGGTAACGGCTTTTACCTTGGCGCATTCGGTCACCCTCGGCTTGACGACACTAGGCTATATCGCTGCGCCCCTGCATTTTGTCGAACCCTTAATCGCCGCCTCAATTTTGTACGTCGCCATCGATAACCTGTATTCCCGCCATGTCGCTAAGTGGCGGTTGCTGGTGGTAACTGGTTTTGGGCTGTTGCACGGCCTGGGTTTTGCGTCTGCGTTAGGTGAGCTGGCGCTGCCCGAAGGCTCCGTGCTCTCGGCTCTTTTGTTTTTCAATCTTGGTGTAGAGATCGGTCAAATTACGGTGTTGTTAACGGCGTATCTCGTTTTTGGCTGGCTGCAGCGCTGGCCTTTGTATCGTCAGCGCGTTGCCGAACCCGCCAGCATGACGATCGCTGGTCTTGGTCTCTACTGGTTAATCAAACGGTTGGCGTATTAGGAAAAATAGATGAGGAAGCAAAACCGATGTTAATAAAACGCGGGGTCGCGATAGTCATGGTGACCATGGGCATCTTTGCGGTGGAGGTGGCCATGTCCCTTGTGCCGAAAGGCGGTCTGCTGTTCCCGAGCAGCGCGGCAGCACCCGGGGAGTTTCCTGACCAATGGATACACGGCTCAAAGTCCGCCATGGATAACACTGATCCTGCAGTGCAGGTGCATCGTTATAACGATCACACGTATATCTTGCGCGAAAACAAGGCGATCAACTACGAAGGCGCCTTTATGTATGTATTTTTTGGTAACGGCGTGGCCCTGTTGATTGATCAGGGATCGACCTCATCGCCTGCTTTATTCCCACTGCGTGAGGTGGTGGATGAGCTGATCGCAAATTGGGAGGCAGAGTTCGATCAGTCATCAACGCATTTGATCGTAGCGAACAGCCATCTGCATGGTGACCACTACGCTGCGTGGAATCAATTTGTGGACCGAGAAGACACGACCATGGTCGGTCTGACTCATGAGGAGGTCATGCACTATTGGGGGTTTAGCAACTACCCTGACGAGCGCCTGGAGTTTGATCTGGGAGGCAGAAATTTTGTTATCACGGGAACGCCAGGGCACCAAAGCTCTGAGATTGCTTTTTACGACGAATGGACCGACTTGCTGTACACCGGCGATATGTTTTATCGCGGTCGACTCTACTTGGAGGACTGGGACGCTTGGGCCGCCAGTATCAAGCGGCTGCGCGCGATGGCCGACGACTATCCGGTGTCTCATCTGATCAACAATCATATTGAGATGACGAGAATGCCGACGGTCGATTACCCCATTGGCACCACCTGGCAGCCCAGCGAGCCGCCCATGCAGATGTCCCTTGAGATGCTTGATGAAGCGGTAACGGCCACGCAGGTCATCGATCAGGCTGGAATTTACAAATACGCGGACTTTTTGATCTACAACGAAGTGCCATGGGCCTACACGACGGATCCTTAGAATATGAAGTACAGACAATGGTTATTTTCGATAGTGCTGGGCTGCATGACGGTCATGCCGGCCGCAGCGCAGTGGGACCCTGAGCATCCAGCAACCGGTAATCTAAGGTTCAGTTGGATTCATGGCAGCATCTCTGCCAAGGCCAACACCGATGTCCGTGTGCAGGTGCATCGCTATAACGAGCATACGTTTATTCTGCGTCAAAACCCTGCGATACATTGGGAAGCTCCCTTTATGTATCTGCTGATGGGCGAGGAGCGGGCCGTGCTGTTGGATGCCGGCGCCACAGAAGAAGCCGAGTATTTCCCGCTCCGCCAGGTTGTTGATCGCCTGATCGAACGTTGGCAGCAGGCCAATGGCGTTCCGAAGATGCCGCTGATGGTACTGACACTGGGTTCCGAGACCTCTCAGATCGCGGCATTGGGGCAGTTTGAAGATCGACCCGATACCGTGGTGGTGGGTGGCGATGATGTCCTGCGGTCAGCAGTGTTAGGCGGTGACTGGCCGAGCAAGGGCAAGCTCGATTTAGGCGGCAGAGTGCTAGATGTTTTGCCAACACCCGGACTGGATGCCTCTGCCATTAGCGTATTCGATGGATGGTCGAAAATACTTTTCACCGGAAACACCCTATATCCTGGGCGTCTGGTGATTCGAGATTTCCCCCAATACCTCGACAGTTTGGAGGCACTAGTAGAGTTCTCAGCGACGAATACCATCCGCTGGATCATGGGCGGACGTATCGAGATGTCCGCCGAGCCCGGTCTGGACTTTATGTTGCGGTCGAACTACCGCCCTAATGAGCGCGCGCTGCAGCTCTCGACTGCCGAGTTACGCGATGCAGCCAACATCGTCCGGCTAATCAATGGACGAGAGGATATCCATATCCACGATGACTTTATCGTCATGCACGGTGTTGGGCGTGGCGCACGCGCCTACGGCTGGCCTGTCTACATACCCGAGCAGTTCCAGAAGAACCGCACGCGTTAGTCCGCTTAAATTGTTTGTCTGACTGAGTTCGGTACTTTTCTGGGAATATTCAGGGGTTCTGCCGGCAGAGAGTCCTTGAGGGTAGCGCACTCTTTTGGTTCTTTTTTCAAGCGGCTGCACCAAACCGTGACGAATATGTGACACATTTTTTCGCTCGTCGCCGCACAAAACGAAAAATGCGGTGCCTTTGGTTGGTACGTATCTTGCTTCGAGTTCAATGGGGAACGAATATTTTAAATAAAGGAGAACATCCCTGATGGAGAAAAAAATTCGAGCTTGGCGAAAGCTGTTGCCTGCTGCGATATCGGCGTCCGCGGCGGGTCTATTGGGCCTTTTCCCAAGCCACGCGATATCCGCTGAAGAGATCATCGAAGAGGTCATTGTTACTGGTTCACGGATCGCTACGACTAATGAGACTGCTTCACAACCGCTGCTAACGATAGGAGCGGAAGCGATTACAAGCTCGGGCCAAGTGGACTTGGCAGAAATCTTGAACGACGTTCCTCAACTTACAACGAGTATAACAGCCACTAATTCGCTCGATGGTACAGCGGCTACGATTGGAGGTACGAACAATTTCGGTGCGTCGGCCCTAGATCTAAGAGGTCTAGGCGTAGAGAGAACTCTCACACTCGTGAACGGAAGGCGTCACGTCTCTGGCGTTGCGGGCACATCGGCGGTAGACATCACAACTCTACCTTCAGCACTTATTGAGCGTGTTGAGGTGTTGTCGGGCGGAGCATCGGCCATCTACGGGTCGGACGCTCTTACGGGTGTCGTTAACTTTGTTTTGAAGGACGACTTCGAAGGGCTCGAAGTCTCTCTCCAGACGGGTTCAGACCAACATATGGGCAACGGCAAGAACAGACTTTCACTTGTAGGCGGTAGAAGCCTCTTCGATGGACGAGGAAATATTACATTCGCTCTTCAGTTTGACACGGATGATGGAATGTTGATGGGTGAAAGAGGTTTCCTTGCGAATAACAGCATCGTTAACGACGGTAATAACCCGGCTTTACGGTTCCAACAAGGCGATATTTCTGCGGGAGCGACTCCAGCATTGGCTAATTATTACAATTTTGCCAACACTGGCCTGTTTCCCTGGGGTCTAAGAATTCCGGCACAAGACACGTTCATAGATAACTACACTGAAGAGTTCGGCACCGCACCAACGCTAAATGCCGCAGAAACTGCGTTGTTCGCGCAGGCTGCAGGCGCTCCCCCGCGGGCGTTACTCCCAGGTTATACGTTTAACATCACCTCGCCTTATGGGGTAGTAGCCGCTGGAGATTTCGGCGTCGAGGTTCCGCTAGGTTCGGAACCTGATTTAGATGGCAACGGCGTATCTGACTGCCTCGACAGTTTCACAGGGTACAATAGCTCTTTGGACGGAGCAGGCGCCTTCGGCATTGCCGGCGGATGTTGGGTTATCGGCGCAGATGGTACGCCCAGACCTTACTCTGACGGATTGGTCGCGGGATCGTTTAACCACTTTGGAGCTTCAGACAGCTATATCCGTCCAAACGATGTTCATGCGATTCCCGAATCAGAATCCAGGTCAATAGACCTCATCGGGTCGTTCGATATCTCTGACACTTCTGAACTTTTCTTCGAGGCGAAGTATATCTCTCAAGAAGTGTCAGCTATCGAGCAGTATCATAATTTTACGGACCTACTCCATGGCTTGCCGGATAATCCTTATCTGCCGGCGGGCCTGGCGGATTTAGCAGATAACGAAGGATTGGGTTTTGCTGATATAGGCGGCGGACTTCATATATCCCGCGATTCGATGGATTGGGGACCCAACGTCACTACGAACAAGAAGGAAACGTTTCGAGTGGTCTACGGGTTCAGGGGCGACCTCACGGACACGATTAGCTACGAAGCAAGCATCAATTACGGCCAATATAATAGGGAGATGATCGATACCGAAGAAATGATCGCAGATAGATTTTTTGCTGCTATCGATGCGGTCATAGACCCTGCGACTGGTGAGCCTGCATGTCGATCATCGGTTGATCCATCGGCCTACCCAAAAACCACACCTTTCAATATCTTCCAATTCACGGGTGGCGGAACACGAGGATCGTTTTTCACCTTCTCGCCCGGAGATGGTCAGTGCCAACCAATGAACATATGGGGCGGCGCTGGTGCAATGTCACAAGCCTCAATTGACTTCGTTACCTACGATCGAGAGCTCGATGAAGAAATCAAGCAAATCGTATATTCGGGAATCGTAACGGGCGATACTAGTGGAATGTTTGAGTTGCCTGGTGGGGCGATTGGTTTTTCCGCAGGCTTAGAATTCAGGGATGAAATTTCTAGCCAGACCTTCGGGGATCTGGATCAAGGCATCATCCCGGTGGATGGTGTCACCTCGGACGGTGTTCCGTTCGTCGCCGGGAATTGGGTCGGTGATCTTGGCGACGCGAAAAGCTTAGGGCCTCAACCATCGACACGACTTGTTTCAAGCTATGCGCAATACGACTTTCTTGATTATTTCGTCGAGGCCAATCTCCCAATTCTTTCAGATGTTCCCGGGTTTTATACTTTAACCGCAGACTTGGCATATCGCTCTAGCGACAACTCGATCTTCGGGAGTAATGACACTTACAAATATGGGTTAGTCTGGGCACCAATTCAAGACATTAGCTTCCGCTATACATTCAGCGACGCAACCAGAGTGCCAAACCTCTACGAGCTGTTTTCCCCAGAACAGGGAGCACGCTTTCGTCCGGACGACCCCTGCGCTTCCAACAACATAAGCAGCGCAGAGGATGCATCACTAAGACAAGCTAACTGCGTCACAGACCTCCGAGCGAATGGCGTTGCAGAGGCCAGCATTTTTGATGATCAAGGCAACTATGTCTTCGAGGATCCTCTATCAGCAGGTTTCCCCGGAGCTGTTGGCGGTAACGAGAATCTTCAGCCCGAGACCGGCGAGACAACGAGCTATGGCGTCGTAATAGCGCCGAGATTTGTTGAGGGTTTGGTACTTTCTGTGGATTTCATCGAAATCGATATTGCCGATGCGATCGTCTCCGTATCATCGCAAAACATTGTGAATAGGTGTTATGACTCTCCAACTTTGGCGAACAGCTTCTGTCCTCTCATCAGTCGAAACGATGATCCTTCTTCGGCTCAATCGGGAGGGCTTGATTATTTGCGCCAAGTCCAGCTTAACTTCGGTGCGGCTATTTTCGAGGCTTTTGATGCCACAGCCAGCTATGAATTCACAGTTGGAGACTTCGACATAATGTCCTCAATAAAATGGACGTCAGTCGATACACTGGACTTCATAGAGCAAGGCGGTGAAGTTGATGACGAGCTAGGAGAGATGCGGAGACCTGAAGAGTCCGCGACAGCGGCGATATCGCTTTCTACAGGGAGTTATAAACTAGATTGGTCTACAAATTACCTAGGAAAACAAACGCTTCACTATGAAGGTGGTGTTGAGATTGAGACGGCGGTCGAGAACTATGGACCAGGCGTGTTCACAGATGGAACAACGCTGATACATAACGCTCGCTTGTCCTACAGCACAGGGGAGCTGTCGGTTTTCGGTGGTGTAAATAATTTGACCAACGAAAATCCTTACGTTACCGAAAGAGCTTTTCCTGTAAGTCCCATAGGCCGGTTCTTTTACGTAGGCGCCAAGATATCGCTTTAAAATGAGCGTTGGGGTTTAGTAACTGACGGGGATCATTGATCCCCGTCTTTTTTATCCGAGAGAAATAATGGAATAGAGATATGTTCAGGCGAATCACACTGTTTTTCGTTGCCTTAGTTTCAACAAACCTGGCGTATGCCGCTCCTCTTGTCATTGGTTACAGTGATTGGCCTGGATGGGTCGCCTGGGAAGTTGGCATTGAAAAAGGCTGGTTCGAAGAAGTTGGCGTCGACGTTCGGTTCGAATGGTTCGATTATGTGGCGTCTATGGATGCATACGCGGCCGGGCAATTAGACGCTGTCTGCATGACAAACGGAGACGCGCTTGTCACCGGTGCGTCGGGTAGACGTTCCGTGATGGCAATTATCAACGATTTTTCCAACGGCAACGACATGATCGTGGCGCGCCCCGGCATTACTGATATCTCGCAGCTTGCCGGCAGAAAAGTGGGCGTGGAAGTTGGCTTCGTCGGCCACTTGCTATTGCTCCGCGCTTTGGAAAAATCTGGACTTACTGAGGATGATGTAGAACTCGTCAATGTGCGGACTAACGAGACGCCTATGGTGCTCGCTAGTGGCGAGGTCGACGCGATTGTTGCTTGGCAACCCAGTTCTTCTCAGTCGCTTCAGATGTCCCCGGGTGCGACCGCTATTTACTCCTCATCGAATGACCCGGGGTTGATCTACGATACACTCGCGATTTCTCCAGAAAGCCTGAATCAGTACCCAGAGGAGTGGGGTAAGGTGATAGAGGTCTGGTATCGCATTGTAGATTTCATAAACGATCCGGCGACCAGTGCCGCAGCAGTTGAGATTATGGCTGCGCGTGTGGGTTTAGCCCCGGACGAATATGCCCAATTCATGAAGGGCACGCGCTTTCTGGCTAAGGCTGAAGCTATGGCTCGCTATAGGGCTACAGAAGATTTAGGGTCGCTAGGTGGTTCAACCATGGTGGCTGACTCGTTCAATATAAAATATAAGGTCTACTCTACGCCTCAGACTGTGGACGATTACATTAGCGATGTGCTTTACAGGTAGCACTGATGGCATTGCAGAGTCACGCATCTTTTGTCGTAGGGCGACAGGATAAGGCCCGTCTACTGACGATGGGTTCGTTTTTGTTGCCCTTGTTGCTGTGGGCAGCGGTAAGCTATGTGCCCGGTCTCTGGCAGCCCTTAATCAAGGTCAGCACCCCCGGAGGTGTCGCCTTTTATCAAGAGGGAATGCTGGTTGAAAAAGACCAGTTTCAGATACAGGCACAATCGGCATTAGAACGTGGCGATGCCGCACCCACGGGCAGTCCGGCGAATCCCGTTTATCTGCCAGCACCCCATGAGGTAGCAGCGGCTCTTTACACCAGTTTTACCACGCCACCGGTTCGACGCAGCGAGATGTGGTTCCATCAGAGCATCTGGCATAGCGTCACGATTATATTTTGGGGTTTTCTGTATTCCTGCTTACTCGGCGTGCCTTTGGGCGTGCTGTGCGGTGCATACAAACCCGTGTCGCAACTTGCCGAGCCATTTATCGAATTTGCGCGCTACTTCCCTGCGCCGGCCTTTGGTGCCCTGGCGGTGGCGATTTTAGGCATTCATGACGCACCCAAGGTGGCGATCATTTTTATCGGCACCTTCTTTCAAATGGTTCTGGTGATCGCGAATACCACACGACGGCTTGATACTCGTTACGTTGAAGCCGCACTGACCTTGGGAGCCAATCGACTGCGTTTGCTTTGGCAGGTAGTGGTTCCCGGCATACTCCCCGATCTTTATAAAGATCTACGCATTCTGCTTGGTTGGGCGTGGACTTATTTGATCGTTGCTGAACTTATCGGCACATCATCGGGTATTACCTGGTTTATCACTCAGCAAGCGCGGTACAAAAATTTCGACATGGTATTTGCGGCCCTCATTATTCTCGGTTTGATCGGTCTGCTATCGGATCTGCTGCTTGAACGCATGGGGCGCCGGCTATTTCCTTGGCAGGAGAAACGTCTTGGCGGCAGTTGAAACGCAAATGCTATCTAGTTCCAGCGTGAAACTCGCGTTTCGCGATCTTGGCAAAACCTTCTTCGTCCAGGGTGAGCCGAAGCTCGCCTTGCAGAATATTAACGCCGAAATAAGAACGGGTGAGTTTGTTTCCATCGTTGGCGCGTCAGGGTGCGGTAAGTCGACCCTGATACGCATCGCTGCGGGGCTTGAGCAGGCCAGCGAGGGAGGGGTCTATGTGGAGGACAATCTGGTGATCAAGCCTGGCCAAGACCGCGGCATGGTGTTTCAGCAGTTCTCACTCTTCCCTTGGTTGACGGTTAAAGAGAACGTCATGTTCGGCCTGCAGGACCAGTGTCCCGATAAGGCTCGACGCGGTGAAAAAGCGCTGGTTTGGGTAGAGCGTGTAGGTCTTGGAGAGTTTGTCGATTACTACCCCAATCAGCTTTCTGGCGGAATGCAGCAGCGCGTGGCGATTGCGCGGGCTCTTGCACCGGGCCCTAAGGTGCTGCTGATGGACGAACCTTTCGCCGCCCTTGATGCCCAGACCCGCGGCCGCATGCAGCGCCACCTACTGGAGATATGGCGCAACTTGAACATCACCGTAGTCTTCATCACCCACGATTTGGAAGAGGCCGTCTTGCTAGCGGACAAAATATTTGTATTAGCACCGAAACCCGGTCGATTGGTGGCAACTCTGCCTATCGATATACCTCGCACGAAGGACGACCTAGAGCGAGATAAGTACGGACCCGAGTTTGAGCGCGTATTTAAAAAGATAAGCGCACTGCTCGCTGATTCGGTGCCGCTGGATCATTAACGCAGTGAAATAGAAACGAGGTAAGTCATGAGAAGTTCGTCTGATCAACGCGTAAGCGATTCGGCAGTTCAAGAGCCATCGGACGACACCGCAGCAGCGGAGGTTGAAGAAGTCATTGAAGGCTCTTCTGAAGAAGCAGCGCAAGAGACTAGCGAAGCTGAGGAAGAGTTCGACGGATTTGACGGGTCGTGGGACTACGAGTGGGTCGCTACTGCCGAAGCAATAATGGAAGCCATCCCTTGGACGTGGATTGCCGTTGCTGTTTTCACTGGCGGCATGGTCTATTCCTATCGCAAGCAGAAGGGCTCTTAGGTCTTTCTAGGCGGAAGGCAGCCCTAGGCTGCCTGCCCAGTAGGTGTCTCAATCAACCGGCCTCGGGAACCGACTCCCAATTGCTCCATGAAATGGCTCTGCCCGGATAGGCCGGAGTTTCAAAGGGCCAAGCTGCCTCGATCCAACTTTGAGTCCAACCGTACAGGGTGGCGTCAAACCCAAGATCGTACTGTTCTTGCGTCACCCACAAACGAATCACTGCATCAAAACCCGCTTTCTTGCTGGGATAAACATAGACGCAGCCCAGTTCCGTCTTGCCGTCTGGAGTTAGCACTGCATAAGCGAAGGATTCGCGCTGATTGAACCGCCGTTCCTCGGTCTGCATATCGAGCAGGGCGTCGTCCATATCCAGACCCTCATGGGGCCACGATGTACTGCGGGTAAAGGTTTTCTGCAGATGCTCTATTGACGACATGTAAGCGACGTAATCAATTTCCATCAGCTCCGGGCCTAGTGGTTTGACAATGAAATCACCGGTTTCCACCAGCGTCGGTGGCTGGAAGTCGGCGGGAATGAATCCATGGCCGTCAGCCTGTGCGTTCAACAAAGGTAGACTCAAAAGAATGGCGGACAGCAGTGTCTTTACGAGGGGAAATGTAAGCTGCATAGAAATTTCCTTAAAGGCTTGGCAAAAAAAAGCGGAGCGGCTTAGACACCGTTCCGCCTTGAACTCTCGCTTGGTCCAGTTACAGCTGCTTTAAACGATCGCTCGAGTAAAACATCAGCATGTACTGATCGAACAGCGATAGCTGTTTGCCCGTGCCGGATCCGCAGCGCTCGATATGACTGCTGTTTGAAAACGTGCCGAAAATCTTGTCCCAGATAATGATGCCGCAGCCGAAGTTTTTGTTGCTGTCATCAAAGTCGTGAGAGTGATGTAGCTGGTGATGTTCTGGGGAGGTGAAGTACCAATTCCATATGCCCGAGCGCAGGGGCAGATTGGAGTGTGTGATCCAACCGTTGATGAACCCTAGGGCAGCACTTACGGCGATGACCTCGGTGCTCGCTCCGAACAGCGCTAGAACAACCGGTGCGGAAAAGCTAAGAGCCAGGAACTCGGTGGGGTGTGTTCGGTTAGATCGCATCGCACTCATCTTGGTAATGTGGTGGTGAGTTGCATGTGTTCTCCACAGCAGCGTATAGCTGTGCGACCACCGGTGAATCCAGTAGTAGATGAATTCTGAGATCGTTTGCACGATCACCGCACAGAGAATCAGCCCTGGGATGGTTGAGGCTTCAAGGGTAACTGGAATGAAGGAGTTATCACGTATCCACCCAAAGGCGTCTTCAATAGGCGTGCTGTAGTAATCGGAAACGAGCGGTATCCAGATGTAAGCCGCTGTGAACAGCCAGAAGGCATCTTCGCCGTATTCTCGCCAGTTCAACAACCAGCCCTTTTTCTTGGTCCAAATACGTTCGGCAGCCAGAATGATAAAAAGCGGTGAGAACAGTAAGAAGCTAGTCAGTAAGTCAGCATCGCCTTGTAAAGCCTCTGGCGTCATCGAGCCACCAGTAATGGCGATAGCAACGGCAGACATCATCGTCAGGGCGATGATGGGCTGGGGCAAAGTCCAAAGAAATTCCGTGAGTTTCGATTTATAGACATAGGCAGGTGGATCCATCGCCTCTGGCAGCGTCTCTACCTCGGTAGCGGCGACTGTATCCTTGAGATGTTTAGAACCGTCTTCTGTTATCGTTGTGTCGGCAGAAGGAGTGTTCATCAAGTGCGTCCTTTCTCGTGCGTTATGTTTCGCCAATTGTCACCGCGACAAGCTCGTGGTCTGGTGTTAGTGCAGCGGCGGCATGCCTCTGTGGCATGAGGTTGGCTGTTTTGATGCAATAAACAGGCCCAGTTTTCGTAAGCCGAGACAGGAGAACACGCCCGGGGCCGCAGGGCAGCGGGCAAGAGGCATTGCCCACTTGGTGGTTTTGGAGTGTCTCGGCCGAAGTGCTTTTCGTAAGGTGCTATAGGTCGTTGTTTAAGATAGAAAAAAACTCTCTTTCGTTGGATAAAATGGAGGATTGCTCCGACGAACTGGTGCCTGCTGAATTCACGGATTCACGTAAGGGGTGTTATGAGCTCGAGCCTCGCGGATAGAAGGCCAGCTTGCGTCTAAAAACCTTGGTTCCCAACGCTGCTAAAAAAGTACGGGTGATTGCCCGATTCCGTCGCGCTCTGCACACATAGCGTGCAAAAGGGAATACCCCTTCACTGAAAAAGTGCATGCCGAGCGCGATATTTCTCTGGCCGTGTCGTCGTCAGGTCTTGTCGTTGCCATGTAGGCCTCACAAGACCCTAGGGCTTCGCGGGTGCGACCACTGCCTCGTAGTAAGCCGCATAGCCCTTGGTCATGGCGCGAGCGCATTCTCCCGGCGTCGCGTCTTCGGTATTCCTGTTTTTGCACGGGCCGCTCATCACCTCGGGCATGTTTGCCTCAACCCACTTGCGGGCCTCGTAGTAAATTGGCTGGTCATTAGAGCTCGTATCTACGGCAACTAGGGTTTCACCGTCAAAGGTTAGGTGGAATGTGTCGGTGACGTTAAAACCGGTTTTCAACGCGACCACAGGGTCGTCCTGTACGGTGACAGGACAGGCAACCTTGTTCGCCTCTTCCATGGCACAGGAGGCGCGCTCCAGGACAATGTAGTTGCCGCCCTCGGCCCAGCCTTGGTAGTACAGCAGACGTGGTTTGCTCTCTTCGGCCGCAGCCATCAACGGCGCGAGTTGTGCAGGGTCAAAGGAGTAGAATGCATCAATGAAGGATTCAGCATAGGCCAACTGCGCGCTTTCTTGCGACTTTGCCTCGCCCTGCTTGTGGTGCATTGCGAAGGTGGATGCCAAGGGGCTAAGACCCAGCATCAGCGAAAGGAGGATAAGTAGTGGGCTTATCCAAGGCCTAGTCGGGTTTGAAGCGAGAGGAATAGCTGTCGCGTACTTTGCTTGCATAAGTCTTTGCTCTTTATGGATGTTATTGGTGTAAACGTGTTTGATCGCCATATGTCTTTTAGTTTTCTTTGTACGGTGAGTGGTTGTTGGCTTAGGCGCTGGATACAGCTTTACTGGCTAGAAAGCTTCGCCAACCGCCGAATTCTGTGATGTCAGTAGCGCCAATCAAACCCGCCTGCTCGCAGATGAACCCCGGTACGCGCTTGCCCGATGCCGTTTCAACGGTGCCAATACCGAGGGGGCTTGGTATCAACCCCACAAAACTCGCAAAGGCCGCCGCGGGCATACGCCAAATTTCTAGCTTGATTGCGCGACCATCCTCGTTTACGCGAACCATACCCGGTCGCATGGGTGGCCCACCCGCGAGTGCGTACAGCCTGTATTTTGCGGCAGATTCCGTCGCTTCGCTCAACACGGCGCCTCGACTGGTGAGCTGATGGTTTAGCGGTAAATCCGCCATATGTGCCCCGCAGACCGCGAGGTAGACGTCTGCAGGATCTTTGAACGGCGGTGCTTTATCCGTGTCAGGTTGTGTCTGCGGTCGCAGAATCTGTTCTAGGCGAGCGCCAATCGCTAGCAGGCGAGCATCTTGGAAGCTGTCGCCAACCAGGGTAATACCAAAGGGCAAACCAGACGCCGTATCCAAACCCGGAATCGCAAGGCCACACATATCCAATAAATTCATGTAGTTCGTGTAATGCCCCAAGCGTTGGTTGTGGCCGACAGGGTCCGCCTCCAACTCCTTGAGGCTGAAGTGTTTGCCCGCCGTCGGCGTCAGCAAGGCATCACAACCGGACAGCGCTGTCAGGCATTGGTTACGCAGGGCTGCTAACCGATAGATCGATTCGTAAACCTCGGTTGCATAGCGCTCCTTACCAGCACCGATGATGGCGCGGGTCACGGGCAAGATGACATCGGGTGACCTCTCGAGTAGCTCGCTGATCGCGATATATCGCTCGGTGATCCATGGCCCGTCGTACAGCTGGTTTGCAGCGGTCACAAAGGGTTCAAAGTCGATAGGCGTGAGCTGAACATTATCTTGTTCAATGCGACGGATGGTCTCTTGGTAGGCATCGGCATAGTCGGCATCACCAAAGAAGGCGAGCTGATCGGGGTTGATCACCGCCAAGCTAAGCGGGTCCTGCCATTGGCTGTGAGCACCAAGCGCGTTATTCGGCGAATTGGGTCGAGCAAAGGGATCTGTTGCATCGAAGGTAGCGGCGACGCTGGCGACTATGGCAGCATCTGCGGTGTTGTGAGTGAAGACGGTGACGCAGTCGAGGCTTCGGCAGGCAGGTACGACGCCGCTGGTGGAAAGCAAGCCCTTGGACAACTTGAAGCCCGTCAGGCGGTTGAATGCCGCCGGAATGCGTCCTGAGCCCGCGGTATCTGTGCCCAGCGCGAAGCTCACCAGGCTGCAGGCCAGGGCGATGGCGCTGCCAGAACTGGAGCCGCCGGGTATTCGGTCGGGTAGGGCAGGATTGATCGGCACGCCATAGGGTGAGCGTACGCCCACGAGGCCAGTGGCGAATTGATCGAGATTGGTTTTACCGACAGGGATGGCTCCGGCGTCGATCAAACACTGCACCACGAAGGCAGATGCCGTGGGCTGATAGGCATAGTCCGGGCAGGCTGCCGTGGTCGGCATACCAGCTATGTCGATGTTGTCTTTCACCGCAAACGGCACACCCCACAGGGGCAAGCTATCGGGCTCGGTGTCAGCCAATCGATCTAGATAGATTTGCAGTCTTGCCCTGTCTGGTGGAGTGATCCAAATGGGGTTGTCTGCCATGGCCGCAGATGTCGTTACGATATACTCGATCACCTCCCCAGGTGTGATCTGACCGGATCGGTAAGATGCCAGCAAATTGCTGACCGAACCTTCGAGAAAAGTTGCAACATGTGGCGATTCAGGCATGGAAGATCTCATTGGTATTGGTATGTCAAGACGTTGCGATAAGTGATTCGACCCGCTCTTATCAACGCGTGCTGGCCTCGACAGATAGCACTCAAACGGGGCGGAGTAGACTCCACGGCACTGAATTGGTGCAGCGAAAGGAGGTAGCCCTCCCGCCTAACCTCGACTTTTTCATTGTCCTTTAGCGCTTGGCATTTCTCTGAGCTTGGGTGTTGCTAATGTTGTGCCAACTCTCTCGGACTCGGCAGAGGGTCTTGTTCCGAAGCATCGCACTTGGCACGGCTCGCAGGATGACTTGGCACGGCTCGTGCACAACAGCTCTCGGTAAAACAACGCATATGAGTTCAGAACTGTGTCCATCGAGATCGCCCACCGCCTCCCCGTACTGATCCTGTTAATCGCTCTGCCACTCACGTTAGCGTGCGGTCTGCTTTGCCAAAAAGTCCTACGAACGAGCGAGAGCGCTTGAATCCGATCGAGCAAGTTGAGAAAGGTATCGGTACCCCATGATGAGCGAATACATCGAAAGCATTCCAGGCGGACGGCATTGGTCAATGACCGTTAGGAGGGGAGTCGTGCTTGAACTGACGGATCTATCCGGTGGCAGCAATGTAGGGATGCTCATCTACAGTGCAGAGAACACGACCGAACGGCTGAATTTGCCCGACTCGTTGAAGTGCCAGCATACGTTCAAGATTACCATGGGCAACTGTCTGTACACCGACATGGGACGCATCCTCTGTTCCGTAATTGATGACGATGCCGGTTGGCACGATGCGACCAGTGGCACGTGCACCGATGCCTTGCTAGAGACCAAGCCTTGGTCTAGGGACAACTATCAAAAGGCGTTGAACGACTATGTGCGCAACGGCCAGGACAGTTTTCTAATTGAGCTTGGTAAGTACGGACTTGGTCAGCGCGACCTGGTTGCTAATATGAACTGGTTTAGTCGAGTCGACGCGGATGCCGAGGGCCACCTATCCCTTGCCCCAGGTTACCAACCGGGCACCAAGGTAAGGTTGCGCTTCGAAATGGACAGCATCGTCGTCTGCCACACCTGTCCGCATCCCTTCAATGATTCACCCGACTACCCGGGGACAGAAGTTCAGATGGCCCTTAGCAAGGCGCTACCCGTGGAAGACGATGATTTTTGTCGCAACAGCTGCGAGGAGAACATGCGCGGCTTCACCAACACGGAGCTTTATTATTTTGGAAGATAGCCTGGCACCAATACAAAAAATGATGTTGCAGGATGAAGCGCCCAAGACGATTCCTGCCGGCGGCTACTGGCTCGGCGTGCTGCCCAAGGATCGCATCATTCGACTCACCGATGCACATGGGAACCAGGCTGTAGATACCCTGTTTTTCAACGCGGACAACTTTGCGGAGCGCTACAGTGCCATGCAGACCATCCAGGCCCAGCGTTCGCTGTATTTGACCACGGGCACAGTACTGCGTTCGGAGAGTGGTCAAGCCCTAGCGGAAATCGTCGAAGATACCTGCGGTCGCCACGACACCCTAGGGGGCGCCTGCGCCGCGGAGAGCAATACGGTCCGCTATGCCCTAGACAAAAGAACCATGCACTCGTGCCGCGACAGTTGGTTGCTTGCCTTAAACACCCAGTTCGCTGATTTGCAGCTGGAAAAATCGGACCTGTCCCATAATGTGAACTTCTTTATGAACGTACCGGTCACGCCAGAGGGCAAGCTGACTTTTGAAGACGGCGTCAGCGGACCAGGCAAATATGTAGAAATTCTCGCTCACGTGAATCTAGCGATTTTGATCTCCAATTGCCCCCAGCTGAACAACCCATGCAATGGCTACGATCCCACCCCCGTTCAGGTCGAGATGAGGCTGCAATAAATTGTTCACGAAAATTCTGATCGCGAATCGTGGCGTCGCTGCGGTTCGTATCGCTCGAACCCTAAAGCGCATGGGTATCGTTAGTATCGCCCTTCGCACCACGGCTGAAAAAGACAGCCAGTACTTCGGGTCATTTGATGAGGTTTACGATCTGGTCGGTGATTCGGTAGCTGAAACTTATCTCGATGTAGAGCAAATTCTTGCAATTGCTGCCCGTGCGAAGGCTGAAGCAATTCATCCGGGTTACGGCTTTCTCAGCGAGAACGCAGAATTTGCCAGTAAGGTGGCGGCGGCAGGATTGGCCTTTCTTGGGCCGACCCCCGACGTGATCAACGTGTTTGGTCTCAAGCATGAGGCCCGCGCCATGGCTCAAGCGCAAGGTGTGCCAATTTTGGAAGGCACAGGTATTTTGCCCGACCTGGCCGCAGCGGTCGCGGCAGCCGACGAGGTGGGTTTTCCACTGCTGCTTAAAAGCACTGCCGGCGGTGGCGGCATCGGCATGCAGCGCTGTGATTCTGTCCAAGACCTGGAAGCGGCTTTCGAGTCCGTCACCGCCCTCGCCAAAAGCAATTTCACCAGTCCGGGCGTGTTCCTGGAAAAGTGCATCACCAAGGCGCGGCATGTAGAAGTGCAGTTATTCGGTGACGGTCAGGGAGAGGTCACCATTCTTGGTGACCGCGACTGCTCGCTGCAGCGTCGCAATCAAAAGCTTGTTGAAGAATGCCCGGCGCCAAATTTGCCGGAGAATATCCGGCAGTCTATGCACGATCGTGCGCGCGCCTTGGCGGCCTCGGTTAACTACGCCAGCGCGGGCACTATTGAATTTCTCTACGACGCAGATGCCAAGGAGTATTACTTTTTAGAGGTGAATACTCGACTGCAGGTCGAGCACGGTGTTACCGAGCTGGTTTATCGGGTTGATATTGTTGAATGGATGATTCGACTTGCCTTCGGTGACTTGCCTAGCTGCTCGGCGCTTGAAGGGGGGCTGAAGCCATCGGGTGCCGCCGTGCAGGTAAGACTTTATGCCGAAGATCCGTATGACAATTACAAACCAACACCCGGTGAGATCGATGCGAACTTCCCGGATGTTGGGCGCATCGATAGCTGGGTCGGGCCGCGCAGTTTGGTCTCGCATTGGTTTGATCCTCTGCTTGCAAACATTATGGGTTTCGGTGAAAGCCGTCCTCAGGCAATAGACGGGCTATTGGGCATACTTGCTGACACCAAGATCTACGGCACGACCACCAATATCGCCCTCCTGCAGCAAGCGCTCGGCTGTGACCCTTTTCGTGCGGGCAATGTGGGTACCAAGGTGCTGGCAGCCCTGACCTACCAGCCGAACGAGTTGGAGGTGATACGTCCGGGTCTGGAGATGACCGTGCAGTCCTATCCAGGTCGGCAAGGTCATTGGGATGTGGGTGTGCCACCGTCTGGCCCCATGGACGACTTATCCTTTCAGCTGGGTAACCGCCTGCTTGACAATCCCTCAGACGCTGCCGGTCTCGAGATGGTGCTCGGCGGTGCAAAAATACGGTTTCGTGGCACCACTCGCTGTGTTCTGACCGGTGCCAAGGTGCAGGCCACCCTCGACGAACAGCCGATTAAACGCGGTCAAGTGTTCGCGGTTGCGTCGGGTCAGGTGCTTTGTATCGACGCGATGGAGGATGGACTTCGCGCCTATCTGCTGTTTAAGGGTGGATTGGATCTTCCGGATTTTCTCGGTTCGCCGGCAACCTTTGTGCTCGGTAAATTCGGTGGTCACCAGGGTCGCGCGCTGCGTCAGCTGGATGTGCTGCGATGGCATAGGGTGGAACAGTCTGAGATGCAGGCAGTCGTCGAGGAGCGGGAACAAACGCCACTGCACAATCGTCATATTCTTCGGGTCTTGCTTGGCCCCCATGCGGCCCCTGATTTCTTCACCGAGGCTTGGATAGAAGAGTTATTCAGTATTCGCTGGCAGATTGATCACAACTCCAATCGCACAGGTATTCGACTCAACGGCCCAACGCCAGAGTGGGCGCGTGAAGACGGTGGTGAAGCTGGCCTGCATCCGTCAAATATCCATGATTCAGCCTATGTCTTTGGCGCGATGGATTTCACCGGTGATATGCCAGTTATTCTCGGTCCCGATGGACCCTCCCTCGGCGGTTTTGTTTGTCCAGCCGTGGTGATCAATGCCGATCGTTGGAAACTTGGTCAACTGGTGCCCGGCGATGAAGTGCAGCTGCAGTTAGTTGATCAGCACCAGGCCACTGAAATCAGTGAGGCGCAGGCTCAGTGGCTGGAAGATGCACGACAAAAACTGGTCGTGGTGCCAAGCCTCAGCCGAGTGAAAGAAAGCGCTGCAGCACGCATCGTGTTGTACAAAGCCAATGACGTAAAGATCCGGCAGGCAGGCCAAGAGTGGGTGTTGCTTGAATTCGGCGAGGCGATCATTGATGTGGGCGCTCGGGTGCTCATCGGTGACTTTGCTAAGATCGTCATTGATAGTGGTTTGCCCGGCGTGGTGGAAATGATCCCCGGCGTGCGTTCGCTGCTCCTGCGCTTTGAAACCCAGCGATGGACCCACGACACCATGGTGCGAGCCCTAGAGCCACTGTTGGAGCAGGCTCGGACTAACAGCAGCAGCACTGTTCCTTCTCGAATTGTTTCGTTGCCACTGTCCTGGGACGACCCTGCCTGTCATGAGGCGATTGCGCGCTATACGAACAATGTTCGTCCGGGCGCACCCTGGTGTCCCGATAACATTGAGTTTATTCGTCGCATAAACGGATTGGACTCGGTGGAGCAGGTCAAACAAATTGTTTTTGATGCCAGCTATCTGGTGCTGGGTCTTGGCGATGTCTATCTCGGTGCGCCCCTGGCGACGCCCGTTGACCCCAGTCACCGCCTAGTGACGACCAAGTACAATCCTGCCCGCACGTGGACCGCCGAAGGGTCTGTGGGTATTGGCGGTTCCTATATGTGCATCTATGGCATGGAGGGTCCCGGGGGTTATCAGTTTGTCGGTCGGACCATTCCAGTATGGCGCAACCAGGGTTTCGGCGACCTCGGGGACGAATGCTGGCTGCTGCGCAATTTCGACCAAATTCGCTATCAAGAAGTCGACGCCCAAGAGCTACTGGAAATCCGCGAAGCCTGTGCATCAGATGCCTATTTTCCTGAAACCCAGACGACACAGCTGGATCTGAGTGCCTATCAGGAAGAACTCGCGCAAAATGCTGCGCAAATCGGCGCATTTAACCAAACCCGGCAACGGGCTTTTGCCGATGAGCTCGAGCGTTGGAAAGCCTCAGGAAGTCTCACATTCAGTAGCTCTCAGGTTGCGAGTGCTCCCGTCCTCGGCGCAGATCAACTGGATGGTGAAGAAATTGCCAGTCCAATTAGCGCCTCCGTTTGGAAAGTGCTGCTTGCAGACAACGAAGCCGTAGAAGAGGGTCAAGAAATTGCCGTTCTCGAATCCATGAAAACCGAGGTGCCGGTGACGGCGAATAGTGCCGGAACGATTACTTGGCTAGTGGTCGAAGGACAAACGGTATCAGCGGGCCAAACTCTGGCAGTACTGGCGTCTTAAACTCTCGGGCGTGAAACCGCTGCGCTCATTCGTTTGCCGAAGCTTTGAAGATGAGCATCTGATTGTTGGCCGGCATCCGCTGGTCTGCCATCAACCGAAGGCCCGAGCGTGCGGCAAGATCATGAACCCACTCGAAATCACGGATACCACTCTGAGCGTCGCGTGCTTTCAGCCATAGGTCAAAGTCCGCGTTAGACGGGGTCGTAAAATCCCCCGCGTATTTGTAAGGGCCATAAAGCGCGAGCAGCCCATCTGCTGTGAGCATCTTTGCCGCGCCACAAATCAAATTTTCACCCAGTTCTGAACTCACTATGTGCATAACGCTAGCGGAGTAAACGCAGTCATAGGTTTGAGCGGGCCATGTTTGGGTAGCCAAATCGAGGGCAGTGGGCCTAAGGATATTGGCAGTGCCATATTCGGCGATGTTGCTCGTTAACATTGGCAGCACAGGGGCGCGATCAGTAGGCTGCCAATGAACGTGATTTAGCGCGGCGGCCATGTGAATTGCGTGCTGACCCGCGCCGCTGCCAATCTCGAGCAGTTTTGCTTGGTGGGGCAGCCATTTGGCAAGCACAGCCAAAATAGCGGCCTTGTTGTTGTCGGCAGCTTGAGAAAATCCTTGCATCGTATGAGCCTATCGCAAGTTCGGGCTTGCATCACATACGCGGACCAATGCCCTGTCCTCGATCATCTATCTCTATGCATTTCGTTCACGCGCGCTGTCGTAATCTAACCGACGATATTGGGGCTTCGCCTCGAGCAATTTTCTATAGGTACTGCAACGAAAGTGATGGTGAACACAGCGATGATTACGACAGCATTAAGACGTATATTGGTTCTGACGCTGCTTTTTTCGGCGTCTTTTAGCGCGCAAGCCACCCAGGATTTACCCTTTAAGGTCGAAACAGTCACTGCATTCGATGAACCCTGGGCCATGGTTTTTCTGCCCGACGGTCATATGTTGGTGACCGAGAAGAAGGGCCGATTGTTGGTTGTGGATGACGATGGCGATAAGCGTGCGGTGAGTGGATTGCCAGACGTTGGCTATGGCGGTCAGGGAGGGATGGGTGATATTGCCTTACACCCTGATTTTGCGACTAACGGCATGGTTTACCTGAGTTATGTTGAATCTGCGCCCGATGGTACCCGGGGTGCAGCGGTGGGCCGCGGTCGTATCGACCTTGCGGGCAGCCGTCCTTCAATCACAGGCTTTGAAGTACTTTGGCGCCAATACCCTAAGATGGTGGGTTATGGTCACTACGGTCATCGGCTGATGTTCGATGACGAGGGGTATTTGTGGATTACTTCAGGTGATCGCCAAAAGTTCACACCGGCCCAGGATATGCAGAGCAATCTAGGCAAGGTGCTGCGATTAAACGACGACGGCTCGGTACCCTCAGATAACCCCTTTGTTGACTACCTCGCTGACTCGCCGCTGGTGGATCGAATCGGGGTTTACGGTGAGGTCTGGTCCCTCGGGCATCGCAACCCGCTCGGCATTGCTCAAGACTCCCAGGGTAGTTTATGGGTGATTGAAATGGGGCCGCGGCATGGCGATGAACTGAACCTAATTCGCAAGGGCGAGAATTACGGCTATCCGGAAGTTTCCGACGGCGATCACTACGACCGACGCCCTATCCCTGACCACAGTACTCGTCCAGAGTTTGAGGCCCCGAAGATCAGTTGGGTGCCGGCCATATCGCCGAGCCATCTTTCCTTCGTGCAAGGCACCCAGTTCGAAGCATGGCAGGGCAATGCCCTTGCCGCAGGCCTTGGTGCGAAGGTAATCGTGCGTATTGAGATAGACGGCGCGACTGCCAAGGAAGTCGAACGCTATGACATGGATACCCGGATACGCAGCGTAGTGGAGGGACCTCAGGGGGCGCTCTGGGCCCTGGAGGATGAGCGTGGCAGCAGCAAGGGGCGCTTGCTGAAACTCACCCCTAAGTAGCCGCTGCGCAGTCGGGGTCTGGCTCGACAGTAAGTCAGGTGATGCTCTCGGCCTAGCCTAGGGCGAGTCAGTGACACCTTCGATTTGGATAAATTGACCGTCTTCGGTTCGCACAACTCTGTGCGCGGCTAAAACAGCGCTTGGTGAGATCCCGCCCAAGATATGCGGATACAGTTCACTGTCGGACCCCTCAAAATTCGCGGGTTTGTTACCCACCGGCGCGGTGCCCTCGAAGATGGTCTTAACACCAGACTCTTGCAGACTTTCGACGGTCATGCGCAAGCACAGCCAATCTCCCTGAACTTCTGGGTAAAAGTGATTGGCGACCACGAGCAGCTTTGCTGGATTTGCGGTGCCGTGGGTAAAGCCATCGACGTCGTATGTTGGCGGGTAATATATGCCGTCCTCCTTAGCCAATGTCGCCTGCCAAAGTTCCGCCTGAATCAAATGAAAAACGTAGGGATGTTCGGGTTCCATCATCTGATTACTCTCGCTTGCTGTACTGACCATGGGTGAAATCGCGATGGCAAATGCCAAAAAAAGACGGCACACAGTTTCGTTGATCATGGTTTTCTCTTTGAATCGTTAAGAACACGTCGGGAATCGCCGATCATCAAAAGTTAGCACACAGCCGTGGACGATGTTGCACAAAATCCGCTGGCGGGCGTCCTCTGTATTTCGCCTAGCATGCCTACCTAAGTTTCAATCGGGTTGGGTTTTCAACAGATCATTTCAACAACGACCGCATAGGGCCCCGCCTTGTTGTTGGCACCCAAAAAGTGAGTCTCACCCTGTTGCAGTGATTGTGTGGCGATAAACTTAGAGAGCACTGCCTGCCAGTCATGGGCAAACGGCAGGCCAAATTCAAGCGTTTCGTCCGTCATTTCGAGTACTTTTTGGTTCGCCTTGGCCTTACCGAGAGTATTGATAATGCGTTCCGCATAAAGGTCGACGACGATGGCGCTGGCCGGAGCGGCCTGCTGTTTTACCATCGCCAGCGTCGAGGCAACCTGCTCAGCCGAGAGATACAGCGACACGCCTTCCCATAGAAAAAGTGTTTTGCGCGAGGCGTCAAAGCCTGCCTCGGTAAGCTTGTTAAAAAGATTGTCTACGCTGAAGTCGACAGCGACAAAATTCACCTGCTCGCAGTAAATCCCCGCAGCATCAATCGTCATGCGCTTATGGTCTTGCACCACCGCTTGGTCAACTTCAAAAAATGTCACGCCGCTGTGTTTTAGGTCGCCATAGGCCCGGGTATCGTATCCAGCGCCCATTAGCACGAACTGGTCTACCTCTTCGATCGCGCGCGCAATGATGGCGTCGAAGTGTGTTGTTCGTGCCGCCACTAAGTCGGCGAAGCTCTCATCACCAACATTGGGTATTCGGGGGTAAAGCAAAGACTGTCCGGCCACGCGTGCCTGCACCCAAAGTGGCCATAGCACCAACCAAAGGCCGAGTTTTGATGTGTTCGGCAAGACCGACATCAGTGCCGCTGTCGCGTCATCTTGACGCAGGCCAAACACATGCATGGTCCATCGACCGTTGATGATCTCGATGGCGGTCTGCGAGATTCCAAGACGCCTACTGACAAGGATCTGCTTATAGGCGGTGAGGAGTAGGCCGACAATTGCACCAGGAATTGCGAGGATTTGCAGCGGAACGTAGATTAAGTAGCTTAAAGTAGTCATCAGACAAAGATGCGGAATTTATGGCTGCTAGGCAACAAGATTTGATGTCTTTCAAATCTAAATTTAAGGCCAAAGAATCCAACTAGAGTGACGTTTAGGTCTGAGCGCAAACTCCCTAGTCAAACTCTATCAAAAACGCGACTTAATACTCTTTTCTTTGAGTCCCTAGGTTTGATTTCTACTTGAACAAGCAGCCTGCCATCAGATCGAATTGAAAAAAGCTTTTTAACCCGCCGTTCTGTCGTTTGATAATTTTGACGGATTCTATTGGAGGATAACGAGGTCTTTCGTCCCCTAAATTCTCCGATCATCATGTTATCCGATGCTTCGAAGCCTGAAAGTTCGGGAAAGGTTAGTTGAACGGCATCTGAGGCAATATCGATTTCCATAAACCTTACTCGAAGAACAGCAGGATCTTTCGCCGTAAGTGGAGAATGAGATCGATTTTTTGGTTTGCCACCCGGAAGTGGCATTCCCATGATTGATCCGCTGAGCTTGCCGGGTTTGTTGATTAAGCTAGTGCGCTCGTCTAAATCCTCCCGCAAAACATCAGATTCAGTCGCATTGAGCTGCCAAGAGCCTGAAAACCGGGAGCTGTCAGCGCTTACTGGTACCGCGAGACCTGCAGCGATGATAACGGTGAATATTGTTAGTCTTGGTCTACTGTTGGACATGATTCGGGCTGCCTGCTTCCGAGTTTAGCACTGAACGCTCTCGGCGTTTGTTATTCGAAAAAGGTGCTCATAACAAGGTCGTCGTGCATACAGTAAAAACGTTTGATAAATGTTTAAAATTAGTCCACTACCGTTAATCGTAACGGACGCGAATCTAGGGTGCTAGCCTGATATCCTCGAAATCGTGTGAGGTCGCGAGCTTGCTCCACTGGGTAATCAATGGCTCTTTTTGGTCAGTAAAGAAACGACCCGCGCGCAAGACGAAAAACAGAGTTACGTGTAAGAAGGATTACGTTGCAAGTCTTTTTACTGATGGATGTTCTAGCAAATGATTAAACGAATCAATCATTGGGCTGGAGCCGAGATAATAGATGGTGAAAGCCTGTCACTGAATTACACGATCAGAGCTTTCTAATTTTCTTGACACACTCCGTTTAGAGGGAAAACCTTCGAGGCCCGATTTGTAAGCCACTAAGCGTCGATTACATGAAGCAGATGATAAGTCCAAATCTTGTCTCGCAGCCGTATGTTGTGATGATTTCGTTCGGCCTGATCTGTGCCGTTGCCTCAACTTTAATACCGGTCGCTCATGCACAAGCCGGCCCGACTTCTCTAATGCAGGCGGCGACCGAAAGCATCAATCGTGGTGAGGCAGCAGAAGCGATACCACAATTGGACGATGTCTTACAGAGCCTCACAGATCAATTTGGCAGTGACAGTGAAGAGTTGATTGAACCCCTAGCTCTGCGCGGTAAAGCTCTCGCGTCCCTGGGCGACCACCAAAGCGCGATTATGGCCTTCGATGAAGCGATACACATAGCCCGAGTTCAAAGAGGTCTTTTCACAGGCTCACAGATAGAAAATGTTTACGAACAAGCAAAGAGCTATCGTGCTATTGGAAATTATGGCAAATGGATAGACCGAGAGGAGTATGCCTTTGAGATGGCGGAAAGGAACAAAGGTGAAGATCCGCTGTCGATTTTAAGCCCATTGGCACGGCTCGCCGAAAACTACGAAATCGTGGGCAATCATTTAGCGGCGCGAGAAATGTATGGTCGTGGATTACGCGAGCTTGCAAATAACGTCGATGTGGATGAAGAGCTCGCAGTACCATTTCTATTCGGGCTAGCAAAAACGTATCTGAACGAGCACTTTCCCGCGAGTAAAAATAGGACAGATGCACGTCTTGATTTGGCAGTTGTGCCGACCCGCAGTACGGCCGACATATATCGTCAGTATGAAATGAACACGGCAACAACCAATCGAAATTTCGTCATTGGTAAGAAAGCACTGGAACAGGCATTATCTATACGTCAAAAAAAATTTGATGTTTTGGAGTCATTAAACGCTAAGAATGCGGCTCTGGAGCCACTGCCGTTGCATTCAGACGATGAATTGGAATCTGAAAGCTCAGTAGGACCGAAATTGGTCGATAAGACTGCACGCGTCGCTCCGTCGGAAAAATTTGAGGATCAAAAACGCGATCCGGAGTTCGATCTTGCGGCACAGAATTTGCGAGAAGCTATAGTCCAACTCGCAGATTGGCTGCTGATCTTTGAAAAATCGCAGAGCGCGGCAAAACTCTACATGCGAGCACATGAAGTCCAGCAGGTATTGCCCGAATCACGGTCGTCTTCAACGAACGAACCAGTGCTTTTGCTCAGTCCGAAAATCATTCCCGCGAAAGCACCATCCGAGGAAGATCGCCTTCCACAGGAGGTCGGCTTCGTGAAACTGTCTTTTGATATTCGATCTAATGGTAGAGTGAGAAAAATAAAAACTGTTTCAACCTCTCCGGGATCGAACATGGTTTTCAAAGTTCGAAAAAGCATTCTTTCCGCTGTATTTCGACCAGCGTTAATGGATGGAGCGCCCGTGGCATTCGAAAATTTCGAATATCTCTACCAATACCCCTTTTTCCCCAGTCGCTCTAATAGAGAAAAGGACGAAAGTCAGAACATAGAGGATAAGAACGTCGATGAAGACGGCGCCGCATCTTTACCTGAAGCATCAGCGTTTGTTTCGGACTCTACTGACTCGCAATTATTCCAACGACAGCCTTGGACTGCATCATGACGTTAACGCTCTCTCCCCGAACGACTAAATGCCTTGTCATCATTTACCTAGTTTTTCTTATGCAGGCGTGTGCGCCAATAACGAGGATGCCAAGTTCGACACAAACTCCACCTTCTCAAACAAGTCAAAGCTCATCCCAGCCATCGGCACCATCGAGCTCTCAGTCAAATCCCAGCGATAGTAAAAAGAAAGGCACCAGTTCATCGGGTGGGCAACAAAGCCAACCCAAAACAGGGTCGCAAGCCAGTAATGCAAGGAAGGACAACAATGGCCAGCGAAACGCGCCGAGTGGCCTGGAGGGTGTAGAAGACGATTGGCTGAATCAAGTTGGCAAACGCGGCCCAACAGCTGACGACATTGGTTGGCAGACAAGTAATACGACGACAAAAGGAGCTCGTTCGGAAAAGGGTGTGAGTGCGGCTTCTCCGCGACAAAGGAGCGATGTTCGAGAAACGAGTTCGTCCACCGAAAGAGAACTGAACGGAATATTGGAAGATATTGATGGAAATATTTTGGCTGAGAGGGAGGTGATCAGCAAGAATCGCGCTAATTCTCGCCCGCTAGGAAGCACACAGAGCGGCACCGCAAAGTCCAGCGATGAGACTAAAACGGCCCCGAGCGTAAAGGTTGTTGATTCTGCAGTCCGCCTCTCACCGAGTGCTGCGAGCGGTGCATCAGAAGCCTTGCCCAAGCTACCAGATGCTAGGGACGACGATATTATCGCGAGGCAATTGCGCGAGGCTGCAATGCAAGAATCGGATCCTGAGTTAAGGGAGAAGCTCTGGAAGGAGTTCGAGCGCTACAAGAATAGTGGGGCGTAGATGAGCTCGAAAACCCTTAGTCAATTTTTCGGGAGCAATTTACGACGAATATGAAAGTCGTCATTCAAAAATGCTGCGTCTGTCTACTTGTTGTGACCTTATATCCTGGTTGCGTCACTGAAACCGTTCGAACCATGGATTTGAGTCCACCCGATCGGTATCAGGGGGTCCAACAAGAAGCCGAACTTTTAGACATCGGAATAAAGGCACTTTCTGCGAATGTCCCTGAAGATTACGACGAGCGCATAGAGCAGATCGTCTTACCAGAGATACGACAAGCAGAATCGAGCTACATCGCTTATTTGGTAAAAAACATGCTGGAGTCCTCGGGCAACTGGGGTGCGGTAAGGATGCTGCCAAGAGAAAGTGATGCGGTAGATCTGCTGGTCGAAGGAAAAATACTTTCATCGACCGGAGAGGAGCTAGCGGTTGAATTTACAGTTACAGATGCCACCGGATTGGAGTGGTTTTCAAGGAATTACCGAGAATTGGCGAGCAAATATGGTTACGAAGCGGGTTTGCCGCCTGGGGTAGATGCGTTTCAGGGTCTCTATACTAGGTTCGCAGACGATTTGCTCGCGTATAGAAAAAACTTAGACGGGGAAGATCTCCGGCAAATTCGCTCCACATCAGAAGTCAGATTCGCGGCAGCCTTTGCGCCAGACGCTTTTGCTAGCGCGCTAACGAGCACTGGGGGACGCTACTTTCTTGATAGATTGCCTGCAGAGACGGACCCGCTTTTCGTACAAGTGCAAAAAGTAAAGGAACGAGAATACTTGTTTATCGATACTATGGACGGACACTATAAAAACTTCCAGTCTCAAATTTCCCCAGTGTACGATGCTTGGAGGAAAGCGAGTTACAACGACGCAATTGAGTACAAAAAACTTAGGCAGCAGGCCCGTCGCCGCCTTCTAGCGGGAACAGCGGCCATTGCAGGTAGCGTTGCAGCTATCTACGAAAGCGATAATGCTTTCGTAGATGCAGGAGGTGTTGCCGGTGTTGCAGGCGGAGCGACTTTGATCATGAGAGGACTGCAAAAACGGCAAGAGGCCGCGCAGTATGCAGACAAGCTCAGAGAAATAGGAAGTGCGGCAGAGGACGAACTTTTGCCTACGACCTTGGATTTGGAAAATGAAACAATAAGGCTCAACGGGACGCTGGACGAGCAATACACAGAATTGCGCAAGATTCTCAAAAAAATTTATATGGAGGACTGGGGCAGCAAGGCCTTCCTCGACGAAGATGCACGACCAGAGGCGAAGCTTCGGGGCATCAGACCTTAGCCGATACACTTTTAGCGCTAAGCGACGATAGGGACTCGCGGCAAAGATGAGTAGTCAAGACACTGCACGAACGCCAATCACATTAGTCACGCCGAATCTGAGCGAACCTGTATATTCGGGGACGGGCACTGGCCAAACTTTTCTCGACAAACTAGACATGCGCACAAGACTGTTGCTTGCTGGCTTATCAGTGGCAGTGTTAGCTGTCAGCGCGCTGGTTCTGTACTTTTCGTATCTAGTCTCTCCTCAAAAACTGACGACAGCAGACACAGTGCAGCCCCAGCAAAACATTGGCGGGGATTCCCCGACTCGAGCGAGTGTTGAACCTCTTGCGCCGTTCGCTTCCTCAAACCTCGAAAAATCGAAGAATTTGGCAGAGCAATCTTTGTCTTCTTATGTTGAGGCTTACCAAGCGCTTCAGAAAATTATAAATCTCGAGGTCCTTTCACTTTCAGAACTAGCGGATGCGCAAAACATCGCATTAAGGGGCGACGAGCTGTTCCTTGAGAATGACTTCGCCGGAGCAAGCGATAGCTATTTGACTGCCTTAGAAATCGTTGAAGCAGCGTCCGACCAAGCGAATCGAATATTGGCCAAACTTTCGGATGAGCTTGAAAAAAGTATTGACTCACTAGCTGTCGAGCAAGCAAATCGATTGCTTGCTGAAGCTGTTGAGCTGAGCGCTCAGACAGGTTCGTTTGAGACACTAAGCAATAGAGTAAAAGTCTTGCCTGATGTGGCAGAGGCACTACGCGACGCCAGAAACTTTGAACTCGCTGATCGATACTCAGAGGCTCTGTCGGTTTACAGAAAAATAGCAAACTTAGACCCGCTAACAGATGGCTTGGACCAATTTGTTGCCAAAGCCAACCAGAAACGATCTGAGCAGCTTTTAAAAAAAGACATTGGTTCTGGAATGTCCGCGCTTGCGAACCGAAACCTTTATGAAGCAGAAAAATATTTTGCGTCCGCTCAGCTGCTGTCGCCCGAAAACGAGACCGTTTTAGCAGGTCTGCGATACAAAAATCAGCTGGAAGAATCCATATCTATTGCAAATCGTCGAAAGGCTGCGGCGTCCGCCGTCACCTCTGAGGAGTGGGCAGAAGCCATTAAGCTGTATGAAGATGTCTTAGATTCTCACCCTTTCTCTACTTTCGCGATCGAGGGTGTTCGAGATACTTTGAAACTCCAAGAATTAACTGATCAGTTGGAGATAATCGTCAGTCGGCCTGAAAAGTTGTCGAACGAAAAGTTATTCGCTCAGGCCAACGACGTATTTAAGTCGGCAGAAAGAATTCTTGACACCATGAAAAAAGGAAGGCTGCCTAAATTTCGCTCGCTCACAACACAGGCAAGTGATCTTCTTAACCGATACAGCAGTCCCATACCCGTGACGATCTATTCGGATGACGCAACTGAAATCTTTATATCTGGTGTCGGTTCCCTCGGTCAGTTTAAACAAACCACCATTGAGTTGAATGTCGGAGAGCAGACGTTTAGGGGTATTCAGAACGGTTGTAGAGACGTATATCGAACCGTCATCGTTGAGCCGGGAATGCGGCCAATTGACATCCGTTGCGAGGAAAGGATAAGCCGGTGAGCGAGAGAGGTGAATCTCGTCGCACAATCGAGGCTATACCGTTTGAGCCTTCGCAAACTGAGAAGATTATTAAACGTTGGTCAAGTGGTCAGATCGTGCTCGCGGCCAGTATCGCGGTAGTTTTATTCACACTATGGTTTTTGTTTACGGCCAAAAGCGTGAGGATGAACTTCTCGGCCCCTACGCAGGCTATTGCTCTGAGTGGTGGATTTCACATTGAGGTCGGTAACGTATTTCTCTTGAGGCGCGGAGAATATGAGGTGGTTGCCAGGGCCGAAGGTTATGAAACTTTCTCCTCAAAATTTGAGGTGAATGATGAAAGGAATCAGACCTTATCCTTCGACCTAACCCCAACACCCGGTCTCCTTGGCATTGAGGTAACGCCCGAAGATGCTTTGTTTCAGGTAGAAGGTCTCCAATCCTGGACAAAAGCTATTAGCGGCAAGCTCGTACTGCGTCTTCCTGCGGGCGTTCACGAGTTAATGGCGCGACACCCTCGTTATCAAGAAGCTCGAAATACCGTGGAGATCGATGGAAAGGGCCAACTGCAAAGCATAGCGATTGAACTGCTTCCAAACTGGTCGAAAATTTTCATTGATAGTCGTCCTATGGGTGCGGAGATTATGATCGACGGTCAGGCTACGGGGTTAACCACTCCACAGGAAGTTGAAGTTTTGGCTGGGGAAAGGCAGATCGAATTGCAGCTGCGTGGATTTAAAGCCCATCGAAGACAGATATTTTCCGAGCCTGGTAGAGATCGAAAACTTCAAGTCGCCTCGTTAGAAAAAGCGGACGCCCAGCTGCGCGTATCGAGCGTTCCATCTGGAGCCTTTGTTGCTATAGATGGAAACTATATTGGAGCAACTCCCGTAGAGGTCGATTTGGCGTCGCTTGCTAATCAACGTTTGTTTGTGTTTGCTCGCGACCATGCGCCTTTCCAAGAACGCCTTAACTTAAAGAAGGGCAGTTACAATGATAGATCCATCGTATTGCCTCGGTTGACCGGCAATCTGCGACTTGAGACCTCGCCGCCAGACGCGCAGATTACGTTGAACGGAAAGAGGCTAGACTCTTTTTTCGGCCAGAAGGACCTCGTGTTACCCATGGATGAGTATGTGATTGCGATAAAGAAAGAGGGCTTCGCAGACTATAGGACAGATTTTACTCCTATGGTGGAGGTCGATCAGACGCTACAAGTCAGATTATTAACTCTCGAAGAAGCTCGAATTGCTTCGCTCAGACCGACGATCGTTACAAAGGTTGGTCAAACTCTACGACTGCAAAATGGCAGTGAACTGTTGATGGGAGCTTCGAGGCGTGAACCTGGACGAAGGGCAAATGAGACTTTGCGGAAGGCGAATTTCAGTCGTTTGTTTTATCTATCTGAAAAAGAGGTGACAAATGCAGAGTTCCGAGCTTTTGCGTCTGGCCACGATTCTGGAAAATTCGATGAAATTTCATTAAACGAAGACGATCAGCCGGCTACCCAGATCAGTTGGAACGAAGCCGCAGCCTACTGTAACTGGCTTTCCATCCAAGACAAGCTTGAGCCATTTTACGATATTGAATTTTCTAAAGTTGTTGGTGTGAACAAAGAAGCACTTGGGTATCGATTACCTACCGAGGCGGAGTGGGCGTGGGCTGCCAGAACTTTTCCCGAAGAGAAATCCGATGCGAATGAACAACTCCAATTCCCTTGGGGGAAGTCTTTACCACCTCCTGCACGCTTCGAAAATTATGCGGATAGAAGTGCAGCAAACAAGATCGGTCGTGTGATATTTGGCTACAATGACAACTACGTGGCATCTGCACCTGTAGGAACCTACGACGCCAATCAGCGAGGATTCTACGATCTCGGGGGAAACGTTGCCGAATGGGTGCATGATATCTATGAGATTCCCAGCGATGAACCTGTGGAAGATTATCTAGGACCAAGTAAAGGAGAATATCGCGTGATACGCGGAGCAAGCTGGATGCACGGGACTATTACAGAGTTAAGACTCTCTTTTAGGGACTACGGAATAGCAGGGCGACAGGATCTCGGCTTCAGAATAGCGCGTTACGCAGAATAAACTGGAGGTAGAGAACATGACTTCTAAATTAATAGGAGCAATCTTAATTTACCTTTCCTTTCTCGTTGATGCTTCCGCATCAATTTCGGAAGAAGACCGAGACGAATTCGATAAAGGCGTCGCCGCTGTTGAAGAGACAGAGTCGCCCACATTGCCAAACCTCGGAGCAGCGCAGCGAGACGCTAATGCAGATAGCCGAGCGCCCGTCTTGGTCAAAGATACGGTGGCAGCGAAGGGTGATAAGAACATTTTTAAGCCGAGCGAGGCGATTTCTGAAGATTTTGCCGCGCCGCTACCTACAGATATTTAACTCGAAATCACTGACCAAGCGATTCGGAGGCAGATCATGAAGAAAACTCTTCCCATTGAGTTGGTTTTTCAGGTAGCCGCACTTGTTGCATCGGTGATTGTTGTGCATTTGATGTATCAGACAATTGTCCGGCCTAATGCTACTGCTGCACTTCAAGAAAGAGCGGCTCTAATTGAGCAAAAAGGCGACCTCTATGAGGAGGATCGCTCGTTTTACGTTGTCGTTAAAGACTACGAGCAAGAGTCGTGCTTTATTCTTATGCTGTGGGCGCTATCGATAATGGGTTTTAAAGCGAGGAGAATTTTCAGGGAACAAGCTCTGTTAGGACATGAATTTATCCCAGTCTCCGACGGCGTGAACATATTACCCGAAGACACGAGAACATATACCCGGCCACTCCAAGCCCTCGCTGAGGAAACTCAGAAAGCGTTGCTGCCGAGAGCTCTGCTTGTTGCTTTGAATCGGTTCGCCTCGACCCGAAACATACAAGACGTTTCTGACGCCGTCGGCTCGATTTGTGAAAACGAATCCGACCGGTTGGATAGCGAACTCGCCATGATCAGGTATATAGCTTGGGCCATACCATCTATCGGTTTTATCGGAACGGTTCGCGGTATAAGCGATGCATTAGGTCAAGCATATAGAGCGGTCGAAGGCGATATAGCTGGCGTAACGACAAGTTTAGGGGTCGCTTTTAACTCAACTTTCATAGCCCTGGTAATAAGCATCATACTGATGTTCTTTATGCATCAGCTCCAGCTTCTGCAGGAGCGGCTAGTTCTGGATACTCACGACTACTGCGACGAAAAACTCCTTCGATACCTGCGCTCACAGGGATAGAAAGTGCATATCATTGATGTCAACGACTGGGAACTCCAATGCTTCACTGCGTCAGGAGACCTTGTTTACGGCGTGCCGTGTGCCGCGAGCTTTGATGAAAGGAACGTTTTTTTAGGGGCAGAAGCGCTTGCGCGTGCAAAGATCTTCCCGCAGACCTTCACCTCCAATTATCTTTATCAAATCAGCGAGGCTCCTCTCACTAGAGCGGTCGGCAATCTGAGAACCTATGCGGATTTGAGTTTTAAACAATTTGACCATATGCGAGAAAAAGCCCAGGTTCGTGAGGCCGTATTTTTAGTACCGTCTTACTTGCAGGATCAATACTTGGGACTTCTCGCGGGTATCGCGAAAGCAGCAAGCATTGCCCCTCTGGGTTTTATAGATCACTGCTTGGCCTGTGCTTATAGCACCTCCTTGAATCAATCCTTCACGACCTTGGATATCGGATTAAATCAAACAAGTGTTTCAAGTATAGAGTTTGCAAATCAGGAGTTTCGCGTTACGTCAGCGAACCAGACCAGTCTGGGAACGATTGGAATTGCAGACAACTGGATTGGTTGTATCGCTAATGAGTTTATTCGAAATTTTCGCTTTGACCCCCTCTATAGCGCAGCGACTGAACAACAAATGTTTGATGAGGTGATTTCATGGATTGGGTCTGGAGAGCTACCAGCAGATCTGAAGATTAGCGTTCACACAGAGGATGCAGAGCGATCGATAACTGTTATCCCAGATCTTCTGCAAAAGTATCTAGTAGCAAAGCTAGACGAATTGAGCCTAGATGAAACCTCTGCGGTTGTCTTGAGCCATCGATTTAACAGAATTCCTTCAATAAAGGAGATTTTGGGAGATCGAGTCTCGCAATGCTTCGTAGTAGATCAGAAAGATGTTGCGTCCTCGGCCCTAGCGATAGCCGCCGATTTCGAGGCAGGAAAGTTGGAGCGGCTCCGTGCTTGCTCAGCTTTGTCGAGAAACGAAGAATCGGTTGTAAGTGCACAATCCGCTCATGATCGAGAGCGTGCGCTCTTGAAACCCGCTACGCATTTGCTCGAGAGCGCGAATGCCTACCCATTAAAGCATCGCAAGTTTGACGCCTTTCTAGACGAAGATGGTTTATTGCGACCTGGCGTTAAAGTCGAGATTGATGGAGGCGAACCGACGAGTGCCGTGATAAAAGCGGGTCAAAACGTTTGTTATTCGGGAAATACATGGCTGGCGATTAGAGAAGCATAATGAAGAGGCGGAAACGTCAAACTAGCGTTTTCTCCTTGGCATTTCTTGACGTCATGTCCTGCGGCTTCGGTGCCATTGTTTTGATTTTTTTGATCGTAAATAACAAAACCGAAACGCAACCTTATGACAGTGAAGAAAGCTTGGCTGAACTTCGGCTTTTGGATTTTGAAAAGCTTAAAGGTCAAAGAGAGCTTTCTGAGCTGGAAAAAAATGCGCGAAAAACCCAAATGGAGCTCAACAGCGCCGAAGCGGAACGCTCATTGCTGCAGAACGAACTCAGGCAACTAATTGAGGAGCTGGAGAACATTAAAGGCTCTTCCGTTGCCGAGATCGAAGCGACCGCAAAGCTAAGATCCGACGTGCGAAATCGAGAAGAAAAACTCAAGCAGCTTCAAGCGCTGGAACGAGCGAACGAAGGTAACGATCTAAGAGTTTTTGAAGGGGAAGGAGACCGACAGTATTTAACTGGTATGAAGATTGGAGGTCGCAATATCGTGATCGCTGTCGATACGTCAGCGAGCATGTTGGATAACACCGTCGTGAATATTATTCGGCGTCGCAATATGTCTGACGAACAGAAACGTGTCGCACCAAAATGGCAGCGAGCCATCCGAACAGTCGAGTGGCTCTCGGCTCAACTCCCTCTAGACGCGGATTTTCAAATTTATAAGTTCAATGAGGCCGTACAAACCCTCACAAACGACCAAACTATGCAGTGGCAGTCAATGGGCGACGGCTCTGCGCTTAACTCTGCAGTGAGCATGCTTGAGAAAGAAGTCCCCAGTGGCGGCACTAACATGGAGGCGTTGATCTTAGCGTTGCGCGATCTCAATCCGAGCCCTGATAGTGTTTACATCGTCACAGACGGATTACCGACAAGAGACAATTTGGAACCTAGGCGGGCGACTGTCACAAGTGCCCAAAGACTTGAACTCTTTCGTGACGCAGCAAACCGACTGCCAAGACAGATCCCTATAAACGTTATCTTATTCCCTATGGAGGGGGATCCTATGGCAGGTGCAGCATGGTGGCAGTTAGCGAGAGCAACGGGTGGCGCATTCATATCCCCATCCTGGGATTGGCCATGAGAGATCAGTCAGTAAATCATCATGCACTAGGCGACAAACTATGCTGATGCGACGGGACAGCGAGGAGTTCAGCGTCTCTTTTCTAGACGTAATCTGTTGTGGCTTTGGGGCGATTATTTTGCTGTTAATGTTGTCGAAAAATTTCGAGGGTCAAATTTCGGCGGACGCTCAGGCTGAGCTCGCAATGAGGCTAGAAGAGCGCAAGCGCGAGGTTTCTGCGATTACAGAGGAGCTCACTGAGGTAAAAAATCGATCGATCAAAGACCGACAGAAACTGCAAGATGCAGCTGGCAAACTTCAAGATTTGCGAAGACAACTGACTGAGGTTAAGGGTGAATTCGATGATGCGGCAGCGGCTGAGCTAGAGATTTCGACTCAAAAAATTGAATTAGCGCGGGCAAAACAAAGCATGACGGATGAGATGCAGCGATTGCTCGGTTTGGACTTTCGCAGAGAATCTGGATTAGTCGGAGGCATAAGCGTTGACTCCGAATACATTATTTTCGTAATCGATACTTCAGGGAGCATGCAGAACATGGCTTGGGCGCAAGTTGTCCGCAAGGTAGAAGAAACGCTAGCTATCTATCCTCAAGTCAAAGGTATTCAAGTCATGAATGATATGGGGGACTACATGTTTCCGGAATACCGTCGGCAGTGGATTGAAGACAGCGCACAGAGGCGTGCAAGCATCATTGGGAGACTTAGAAACTGGTCACCGTTCAGCAATTCAAGTCCCGTGGAGGGAATTAGCGCGGCGATTCAGGATTTTTATGATTCTGAAAAGCGTATCAGCATTTATGTTTTCGGTGATGATTTCACGGGGAATTCAATTGAAGACGTGGTCGACGCAGTTGATCGAGTAAATGTTGCTGACGAATCGGGTCGCCGTCGTGTCCGAATTCATGCAGTTGCCTTCCCCGTACACCTAGACCAACCTAATGCTCGGGTCTTCAGGTTCGCGGCTCTAATGCGCGAGCTGGCCTATCGTAACGACGGCACATTTGTTGCACTCACAGAGTACCGATGAAAAAATTTATCGCTTACCTCGTAGACAGGCGTATAGCCCTTTGCTGCAAAGGCGTGCTCGGTAAAACGATATGTGCGCTAATGTGTTCCTCGGCGCTTCTGAGTTGTCAGAGTGTTGACGTTGAGCTCAACAGCGAGTTCCCGGTGCCGCAGGTAGAGCGACTCCCGATTGACGTTGGCATTATCTTCTCTGAGGAATTAGTTGATTATACCTATGCTGAGGAGATCGATGGTCTTGGACAATTAAATATCAAGCTGGGGAAGACTCCTTTCGATTTGCTGAAGAGCCTTGGTGCTGGAGTTTTCTCGGACTACCAAATGGTGACTACCGTTGCACGCGATGACGTTTATGACGGCTATCTGCGAACCCAGATTAGCGGATTTCAAATCGCAACACCTCGGCAAACCCGAACAGACTATTACGAAGTTTGGATAAGATTTAATTTCGTATTTTTAGATCAAGGCGGAAATGCAATAAGCGAGTGGGTAGTACCCTCTTATGGCAAGGCTAATGAAGCCGACTACAGAACGAAGGAAAGGGCTCTTGAAGCCGCTGCTCGTTCTGCGTGCCGCGACGCGATGGCCGTCTTCAGCCTGAGAGCAGCCTCAAATTCAAACGTTCTGCAATGGCGAGGAGCGATTAAAAATTCGAACACACTCGATGAAAGCGAAATAAGTGAAAAAGATGGGGCGTAAACGTTTTCAATCATTGAACAAATACTGCGAGCCCTGGCCTAGGCTTTTAATGTGCAGTTTCGTTATTTTTGTCTTGAGCGGCTGCGTGAACGCCACCCTGCAAGAGGTCAGAGAGAGAGAAACTGGGTTCGTCGAGGGCCAAAGCGTTGTTGTCATCGGAAGATCAAACTTGCCAAGCACCACGGAGACTGAGCTTGACTTCATTGAGTGCGTGGCCGCCGACCTCTCGAAAAATGATAAGGGCTTAAGGGTAATTCCAGCTGACGAGTTCAGAGACGTGGTTTTCCCGTGGTTTGAACCTAGAGTAGAACCCGAACGGTCTGCGCAACTGGCATGGTTGCTTAATCAACCGAGGCTAGCAGCCCAGCTTGACTCTATAGATTTACGCTACCTCGTTTGGATAGATGGTCGCACTATCCGGACCTCCTCGGCGGGCTCGCTAGGTTGCGCAGTGGGCCCTGGAGGAGGCGGTTGCTTCGGCTTCCTGACTTGGGACAATGACGCATCCTACGAGGCAACTGTATGGGATGCGCGGATCGGGCAAACGGCCGGGAGGATCTCTTCAGATGCAGAAGGAACTAGTTATATGCCTGCTTTCGTCGTTCCTTTGCCAATTGTTGCAAGGGTAAAAAGTAACGCGTGCAAGTCTTTATCAAAGCAAATCGCAAATTTTCTATCTAGCGGGGATGCTTAACCCCGATTGCAGTACCTATGGCTAGAAAAGCACAGAGAAAAACAATCGTCAGTTTAGGCCTGAGACTGATGCTTATTATAAGCGGGTCGACGCTTTTGCTCAGTTTGCAAGTACGAGCGGGTCCGGGCGCGGAGCTCTACAATGAGCTTCTAGAAAAAGGGGTAATTTACCCAGACGGGAAATGGCAAAGTTACGTAACGGAAGTTGGAGAGCGTTTGTTGGCGGTTTCTAGCCACGCCGATAAGACCTATACGTTTTCTGTCGTAGATGAACCTATTGTCAACGCATGGGCGACACCGGACGCCTATATTTTCGTCACCCGAGGTATACTTGCGTATTTTCGAACTGAGGACGAGCTTGCTAATGTCTTAGGACACGAGATAGCCCACGTGATTCTAAGACACTCTCGAAAGCAGGTCGCTTCATCGCGGATATCTGGGATTGCGGGTATTTTAGGAGCATTTGCGACGGGGTCGGGTTCGACAATACCACTCGCCCAGAGCCTTAAGACTACTGCGCTAGCCAGCTATGGCAGAAAATTCGAACTGCAAGCGGATGAATTAGGAGTCGAACTTGCTCGAAAAGCCGGATATGACCCTCGGGCTTCGATCGATAGCATCCAAATTCTCCGCGATCACGATGCTTTTCGACGAAGCGTCAGCAACGCACCGCCCGTTTATCACGGGCTTCTCGGCAGCCATCCGGCTCACGAAAAACGACTCCATGAGCTGGTACAGAAAAATCAGGGTTTCGTGCTTGCGGAGCTCCCGGGACCTGAGCGTGATTATTTAGCGATGTTGGATGGGCTGCGATTTGGTGCTGATAGCGCCATAGGGGTGGCTAAAGATAGTGTTTATTACCACGGTGCTTTGCGAATGAAAATCGCATTCCCTGACGGTTGGGATATTCAGTCGACAGACGCCGAGGTGTTTGCTCGCAGCCCTGATCGTCAGTCCAAAATATCAGTGCGAAGATCAGCACTACCCTCTGAGCCGCAAACTCCAAAGGAGTACTTAGAGGAAACTCTGCAAAGAGACGATTTAGAAAATGGCGAGCTTGTGCGAGCAGGACCTTACAGTGGCTATTTAGCCGATATCGTTAATCCAGGTACGCAAAAATTCCAGCGCTCAATAGCCATCATTTATAAAGACGGCGATATTTATCTTTTCGAAGGGGAAAACCAGAACCAAAATCCTTTGGGAGATTTTAAACAGCAATTCAAAGTATTTGTTACGTCTTTGCGACCGATGACAGCAGACGACATGCGAATGGTAAATAAACAAACGATCGCGCTGGTTGAGGCAAAACCTGGGGACACCTACGCAAAGCTCGCCAGAGGTGTGCCGATCAGGCGGAACGCCGAAGAAACTTTACGATTAATTAATGGGCATTACCCACGGGGGGAACCGCGCGCTGGTGACAGGATAAAAGTCGTACGTTAAATCTTTGTCGCCTTGATAACCTGCAGGTCCGGTTGGCGTCGTTATCCATTATAAAGCAGGCCGGTTTTTTAGGTCGCACAGCATTTAACGATGCAAACCATGAGATTAAGCGAAGAAGAGGGAGAAGAAATTGGTCGGAGTGAGAGGATTTGAACCTCCGGCCCCTACGTCCCGAACGTAGTGCTCTACCAAACTGAGCTACACTCCGAGTAGGCCAAGCTGCGATCGGCTATAGGCTGTGTTCGACCCTTAATACTACCATTTTAAGATCGCCTGCGCGGCGGGTCTTTCGCGATACCGCTCATCCCAGGCGCGCAATAATGGTCTGTTACCAAAGACGTCTGCTCCGATAAATCGCATAAATTGCAGGGATGATTGCATTGTGCAGTCAGCAATATTGACGTGCTCGCCACCCAGTAAGGGCCTGCCATCGGTTAGTAATAGCTCCAAATAATCCATAGGTGTTTGTATAGCCTGCAGATATCGAGCTGCTTTCTCAGGTTATGAGGGTCGGCCGAGAGGCGATTTAGTCGCGTGGCCATAGGCTCCCATAGGGCCACTTATTCGTAAATCGATAATACGTTCCAAGTCCCGAACCTTAGCGCGTTGCTCAGATGTGCCTCTATAAAGTCGGTGTTTCGGAAATTTGTCCTCTAAATACTCAATAATGGGGAGGGACTCGACGATAAAATTGCCGTCGTCCAACTCCAGTGTAGGTACGGTGCCAAATGGGTTGCGGGCTAAATGCGCAGGCTCTTTATGTCGACCCTTGACTGTGTTTACAACAATTTGCTCAATGTTCATAAGTACGCCCAGTTGTTCACGCTCGGCGATGTAAAGCATGACCTTGGTGGGGTTGGGGGTCAGCGGCACCATATAAAGCCTCATTAGAGCCCCCTTGTGATATCGACTATCTGTTCAAGCAGTTGGTAACGTTTCGGCCCTATTGGGCCAGCACTGTCGAGGCCTAGTTTGAGAGTGGTCACGCCAGCGTCGCGATACTTAGCCAGTCGCCGGGTTACGGTTGCTGCATCACCTAGCGCTTGGAACTGGGTCACCATAGCGTCGGGCACCCGCTTCGCAGCTTCATCGCGTTTACCCGCCAGCCAAAGTTGTTGAATGGTGAGGGCGTCATCTGCATAGCCCGCGCGCTTGAAGGCGTCATTATAAAAATTAGTGTCGGCGGAACCCATACCGCCCATGTTAAAGGCCACTGCAGGCTTTCGGCGCTCGATCATTGCTACAAGGTCGTCCCCAAGTTCTACGCGCACCGATACGCATAAGTCTAAATCACACTGGGTTCTGTCAGCTTCTGCCATGCCTTGACGAATATATTCCAGGTGCGCATCTGGTTGGTCCGGCGAGAACGAGGTGCCCAGCCAGCCCTGGGCAGCGGCCCCGGTAAAGCGCAGTGCGTTCGGTCCAAGAGTCGCTAGATAGATCGGTATCTCAACCGCCTCATGCTGCACCCTAATGGCCTTACCCTCGCTGTCCGGCAGGGGCATTTGAAATACCTTGCGTCGGTAGCGCACTTTTTTGCCCGCAAAAATCATGCGACAAATCTCTACAGTCTCGCGTAATCGGGTCAAAGGCGGATGGTAGGGAGTGCTATGTAAGCCCTCGACGACCTGCGGACCGCTGGCTCCCAAGCCCAGCACGAAACGACCACCCGTCAGGTCGTGCAGGGTAAGAGCGCTCATCGCCGTCATGGCAGGAGTGCGCGCAGTGGTTTGCATGATGCCCGTGGCCAGCTTTATCTGACTGGTTTTGTCTGCCAAGTAGGCCAGGGGCGTTAGCGCGTCGCTCCACCACGCCTCGGCAGAAAAAGCCATATCGACGCCGAGCTTCTCGGCGAACTGCACCCACTCGACGCTCTGGCGCAGCGTGTCCGGCGCAATGCGCCCTATTTCAATGGCAAGTTTCAAGGCGGTGTTGGTTTAAGCTTCGGCAATGCTCTTCAGGGTAGGTAAGAAATACTCCAAAAAAGCCTTGGGGTTTTCACTCATGGGGAAGTGCCCAACGTTCTTCATCTCCTGAAAGGACGAGCCTGCAATAGCTTGGTGGGCGGCTTGCCCCAGCTCCGCAGTTCCACTGCAGTCGTACTCTGCAGACAGTATGTGCACGCCCACGCGGTTGGTGTCGATTTCACCCGCAACCGCGGTCAGATCGTAGTCTTCAAGGTAGTAATTTAAGTCACCAAGAAAAACTGGGGGCCAGCCGCAGGAATACACGTAGGAGGTTTCTTTACGGTAGCGCTTGGGTGAGGTTGGCGACATCAGGGCATCCATTAACCGCGCTTTGTACTCATTGTTGACTTGGGGATGCCACAGCTCGGTGTTGTGCTCGAGTTTGCCTGGAATCTCCAGCGCGCCCTCTA
>CACMHG010000005.1 GCA_902613475.1 K189A clade bacterium | reverse complement strand
TCTCGACCCCAAGGTGACGCACTGAATATGAGTGAGGTTATGCTGCAAGCTGGGCAGTCAAACTCACTGCTGGCCTTTCACCGCAAAATGCTGCGCGACAAGCCCCTTGGCGGTATTGGCGGTCTGATCTTCGCACTTTTTTTGTTCTGCGGCCTTTTCGCTGACCTGATCGCCCCCTACGGCATGAACGAAACCGACATGCGCAGAGTGCTGCAGGCGCCGTCGCTGGCCCATTGGATGGGTACCGATCACATTGGCCGCGATGTCTTTTCCCGCATCCTCTATGGTGCCCAACTGTCCGTGATTATCGGTTTTCTCGCCGCGGGTCTGGCCACGGTCCTATCCATTGTCCTAGGCGTTCTTACCGGCTATTTCGGGGGCAAGGCAGATATGCTGATACAGCGCTTTGTAGATGCCTGGATGACCTTCCCAGATCTCGTTCTGCTGATCGTCGTGGTGTCTATCGTCGGTCCAGGGAAAGGCCAAATCATCATCATTCTTGGCTGCTTATACGGCATCGCCGGCTCACGGATTATTCGCGGCTCGACCATCGCCGTGCGCGAAAACATGTACACCCATGCAGCCCAATCCATGGGAGCGAGCACACTGCATGTGCTGTGGTTCCACGTACTGCCCAATGTGATGCCGGTCGTCATCGTGCTTTTCACGACTCGAGTAGGTGCTGTCATTCTTGCCGAAGCCGGCCTGTCTTTTCTCGGTTTAGGCATACCGCCACCAGTGCCCACTTGGGGCAGCATGCTCAGCGGCGGTGGCAGAACCTATATGTATGTTGGGCCGTGGTTAGCGCTTGCACCAGGCTTGGCACTGACCGTCGTCGTCTATTCCATAAATGTTTACGGCGACGCTTTGCGAGATATGCTGGATCCAAGGATGCGCGGACGATGATTCGATCTTTTTTTGCCCTGGTGCTGATCTGCCTCGGCAGCGCGAGTTGGTCTGCAGAACCGGTCTACGGCGGCGACCTTAACGTCGGCACGGTGAACGTGACGCTATCTCCGTTGTCGTGGGATCCTGCGGACTGGACTTGGAAGAGCAATCATGATCATGGCGGCGCCCGGGAACAATTATTTGCGGGTGACCTAACCAAAAGTAAGCGCAATGGCGGGCCCTATGCATTCATCGCCGACGCCTATCTACCGACCGAGTCCATGCGCGGGGAACTTGCCGAGCACTGGTACTGGGAGGACCCCCTAACTCTGGTGATCAAGCTGCGCCAGGGCGTCATGTTTCCGACCAAACCGGGCGTTATGGAAGCTCGCGAACTGATCGCCGACGATGTGGTGTATTCCTACGATCTGGTCAACGAAAGCCCCAAGCGCATACCGACCTATTTTGACCACATAAACAGGATTGAAGCCCGGGACGACCACACGGTGGTTTTTCATTTAAATCACTTTAACGCAGAGTGGCCCTACCGATTTGGCTACGGGTACTACTCCGGCATCAGTCCAAGGGAGATGAGCCAGGTCGATCGCAAAAGCTGGAAAAACGTCACCGGCACCGGCCCTTTTCAGCTGGAGCGCTATGTTCAAGCCAACGCCCAGATGTATCGCAAGAACGAGCAGTATTGGGATCAGATCACCCTGGATCAACAGAGCTATCCACTGCCCTTTGTTGACCGGGTCAACTATCGCATCATCAAGGATGAAGCCACCTACCTCACCGCGCTGCGCACCGGACAGCTGGATATTCTAGAGGCCATCCGCTGGATCGCCGTCGAGCATCTCAAGGAAACCACGCCAGAGCTACAGTGGAACCGCTGGTTGGCAACCGGGGGACAATTCATCTCTTTGCGCGTTGACCAAAAACCCTTCGATGATTTGCGCGTGCGACGGGCGCTAAATCTTGCCGTGAACCAGCAGGAAATTGTCGATTACTTTTATGGCGGACATGCCGAACTGATGGCTTACCCGCAGCATCCGGAATTTGGCGAATACTTCGAGCCTTTAGAGGCAATGCCCGATGCCGTGCAAGAACTCTTCACCTACGACCCAGAGGAAGCCCGACGTCTGCTGGACGAGGCCGGGGTGCCGGAAGGCTTCAGCTTCGACCTACAGGTATGCTCCTGCTCGCCATCGCATATGGATCTGGTGCCGCTGCTTGAAAGCTATTTCTCCCGAGTTGGCCTCAAAACCAACATTGAGACGATGGAATACGCATCATTTCTGTCGGCAATGACAACCAAGACTCATGGTCCGGCATATCTTCTGACCAGTGGACATGTAAACCCTATGACGACCATACGAAAGAGTTTCGTCACCGGGCAGACATGGAATCCTTCTCAATATTCTCACCCAGAATTTGACGAAAAAGTGCGCGTACTGCACGAAACGCGAGATGAGCAGGAACGCATCAAAATTCTTCGCGGTCTGACGCGAGAAATTCTCGAGCAGGCACCCTACGTGTGGCTGCCCATTCCCTACGTGCACACGGCCTGGTGGCCCTGGGTGAAAAATTACGGCGGTGAGCTGCGTGCAGGCGCCGTGCGACCCTGGCCAATATACGCAAGGCTGTGGATCGATCACGAGCTGAAAAAACAGATGGGGTTTGACTAATGAACCCACTGCTCGCTATCTCGGATCTGTCGGTAACATTCGCTACCGATCGCGGCCACGTGCAGGCATTGGACGGCGTTTCCTTGAGCCTAAACGCTGGCGAGACCCTCGCCGTTGTCGGCGAAAGCGGCTCTGGCAAAAGCGTGACTGCGCTGAGTATTCTGGGCCTGCTCGGCGATTCGGGGCGGGTCAGTGACGGTTCAATTGAATTCGGTGGTGAGGATCTTACAAAGGTCTCGGATCAGCGGCTGCGCGAAATTCGCGGCAATCAAATCGCGTTCATCTTTCAAGAGCCGATGTCATCACTCAACCCGGTGCTGACCATTGGCACGCAAGTTGCCGAACCAATTTGGCTGCACCACAAAAAGCCCTGGTCCGAGGCCTTCGAGCAAGCTGGGGAGTTGCTGCAGCGGGTCGCCATTCCGGACGCCGTGAAGCGACTTGAGGATTACCCGCATCAGTTTTCTGGCGGCATGCGCCAACGGGCCATGATTGCCATGGCCCTGGCGTGCCAGCCAAAGCTGATTATTGCCGACGAGCCCACGACAGCCCTTGACGTTACCGTTCAGGCACAAATTCTCTCGCTGCTCAAAAATCTGACCAAGGAAGCCAACTCTTCGCTGATTTTAATTACCCACGATCTCGGCGTCGTCGCGCGCTACGCCGATAACGTCGCCGTCATGTACGGAGGCAGGGTTGTTGAAACGGCAAGTGCCAGGGAGCTTTATAAAAATCCTCAACACCCCTATACCGAGGGGCTAATGGCTTCCATACCCAAACTTGATGGGGACCCGGGCAGTAGGCTCTACACCATTGAAGGTCAGCCACCGGATCTATCGAATTTGCCGTCAGGGTGTTCGTTTCACCCGCGCTGTCCCTACGCCCAAGACAAATGCACCATGACCAAGCCGACACTGAGCGAGGTTGCACCAAATCACTTAAGAGCATGTTTCGGCTATGAGCGATAGCAACATTCTTGAGGTTAGAGATCTGCAGGTGCACTTCCCTGTGACCGAAGGTTTGCTGAAGCGCCAAGTGGGTTCAATCGCTGCGGTCAATGGGGTGTCGTTTCATATCAAACGCGGCGAGACCTTCAGTTTGGTAGGCGAGAGCGGCTGCGGTAAATCGACGACTGCCCTGTCTGTGCTGAAAATGGAGTCCGTACTTGGTGGCCAAATCATCTTTGATGGAGAGGATATTACCCACCACAGTCCAGCTCAGATGCGGGGCATTCGACGAAAAATGCAGATGGTCTATCAAGACCCGTTCGGCTCTTTGAACCCTCGCATGAAGGTTGGCTCGATAATCGGGGAACCGCTGCGCGTGCACGGCATGGCCGGCGATAAGGCGCAGTATCATGCACGCATCAAGTCGCTTATGAAGACCGTTGGGCTGCTTGAGGATATGGCGGAGCGTTATCCGCATGAATTTTCTGGTGGCCAACGTCAGCGCATTTGTATTGCCCGAGCGTTAGCGTTGGACCCTAAACTGATTATATGTGATGAGCCGGTGTCGGCTCTCGACGTCTCCATTCAGGCCCAAGTTGTAAATTTGCTCATGGACCTGCAGGAGAGGCTAGGGCTTACCTACTTATTTATTGCCCATGACTTATCGGTCGTGCGGCATATCAGCAATCGTGTGGCTGTCATGTACTTGGGCAAAATCGTCGAGGAAGCAGATCGAGACACCCTGTTTCAAACACCCAAGCACCCCTACACCAAGGCCTTGCTGGCAGCAGTGCCAGAAGCCGACCCTGAACTCGAAGCCCAGCGTGCTGAGCAGCTGATTATTGGTGAGATTCCCAGCCTGCGATCTCCGCCCTCGGGCTGTACCTTCCATACTCGCTGTGTGGACGCTATGCCGATCTGTCAGCAGCAGGCACCCGATCGCACAACCGACGGTGCAAGCACCCTCGCCTGTCACCTGTACCCTTGATCGCAGCGGCTACTTCAGTTCGAGATCTACCGACAGATTAACTATCGCAAAATTTCATCCAGCTTATGGCCCCAATACGGGGTAGGTCATTCCGATACCGCGGCTTACAAATCGATACCAGGTCACAGTTCTACGAGATTTAAAATTTAGTAAGAGCTTTTAGCCTTGTTGCAGTTTAGGGACTTGGGGCTCAGGTCACTTCGATTTCGAGCACTTTATCGGTCAGAAACTTCCTCAGCTTGGTGTTGTCTGACTCTTGCTCGCGCAGCCGCTTAGTCAACTTGACTTGAAAGCTCGCGTACTTTTGCGCCAGTTGTAAAAGATGCCCCTCGAGACGCCGAACTAGCGGCACATGTCGTTCATTTTGTTACCGGCCTCATGCTGCTTGATAGCTATGACGATTCGTTCTTCGCTGTAGCGTTGGTTCATTGTGGCATGTCCTGATCTTTCGTTTATCGGGACATTTCATCTGGCTTGTGGTGCTAGCTGAAAGGGAATGGTCAACCTGAGCAATCTTCTATCGATTTTTATTCAATAAGGACGACGGGTTACGCATGATCCGGATAGGCCCAAGACGAGAGAGTGGTAGCTACGGGTGGACTTGAACCACCGACCCCAGCATTATGAATGCTGTGCTCTAACCAGCTGAGCTACGTAGCCACTGTTGTGAAAGCAATCGACAACTTTCGAAGGACGCGAATTGTCCTTACCACCCAATAGCTTGTCAATCCGCTATGCAGTTTTGACGGCCAGCAACTGGGCCTTGCGCCAACCTCTTAGGTCATTAATCAGGTATAGGCTCTCTATGCTTGCCAATTCTTCGGCTAACAACACGCGCTCTTGCAGCTCGCCACTCTCAAGCAGACTTTCTCGCAGTACGCCCGGCAGCAGGCCACAGCGCGTTGGGGGCGTGTAGTTCTGGCCATCAAGTTGGTAAACAATATTGGCAATATCCGTTTCTGTAATCTCGCCGCGCTCATTGACCAGCAGCGGTTCAACTCCTTCGCCACAGGCGCTCGTCACTTCCACTCTGGCCCGCTTGTATACCTGCCGCTGATTGGTCTTGTGGGCTAGCGTCGGGTCTTGTGAGCTCACCGGCGACGGCGCGACTGCGACGGGTTGAGTGCCATTTGTTTGGCTTGGAAACGGCCGCAGTAATGCGGTGTGCGCACCGTCTCCGGCAAGCGACAGCCTCAGGCGAAATCGCGTGGCAGCTGATGCATGAGCGCAGGTTGCTGCCGCTTGAGCTATTGCCGCTGTGGCGTGAGCTGGGTCGAAAGGCATGCCGAAGTAATTTGCGCTCCTCGCCATGCGCTTGAAATGCAGGTCTAGGTTCGAGGCGCCATCATTGGCTGACCAAGCCATTGTCTCAAACAGCTCGAATTCTTCGCTGGCGGCTACGCCGCTGAGGATTTGAGTTTTGCTAACCAACTCGCGGTGTTCTTCTTGCGGGTCTGAATCCCAAACGATGCCGCCACCGGCTCCGTATCGCGCAGTGCCGGTGCGGTTGTCGACCCATGCGGTTCGAATGGCTACATTGAATTGCGCCTGTCGCCCGGGAGCAATCATTCCGATAGCGCCGGTGTAGATCTCGCGCAGCGTCTTTTCCAGTGTTTTTATATGACTCATGGCCGCTTTTTTCGGCGCACCTGTAATGGATGCGGCCGGGAAGAGCTGGGCGAAAATGTCCGCGACGCTGGCGGTGGTTTGTGCCGCAACACGCGACGTCATTTGCCAGACCGTTGGGTATTGTTCCGTAGCAAAAAGCTGATCCACCTTGACCGTGCCTGGGTCAGCGACACGGCCCAAATCGTTACGCACCATGTCGGTGATCATCAGGTTTTCAGCGCGGTTCTTAATGGAAGACGACAGCCAATGCCGCTGGGCCTCATCTTTTGCAGGGTCAGATTCCCGGGCAGCGGTGCCTTTCATCGGCTGGGAGTAAAGCGTGTTGCCGTCCAGCGAAAAGAAACACTCCGGCGAGGCCGATACGATCGTATGGCTATCGCCTTGCAGGTAGGCACCGAAGGGTGCACCCGCTGCAGCTTCGGTAAACAGCTGCCATGGGTCGTTGAGCACACCGTTGAGTCGGGTTGTATGGTTGATTTGATATACGTCACCGGCCTTGATGCGCTCACGTATTCGGTGAATGGCTAGCTGATAGTCTTCAGCGCTTTCGCTAAAACGCCACTGTTGATGCGCCTGTGCGTGGGCCGAGGTCGGGGCCTGTACTGCATGAGCCTCGCGGAATAGGGCAAAGCTGATCAGCGGCAGCGCGTTGTCGGGCGGCGGGTGCGTCGGCAAGCTGGCGTCGAGACCGCTGGCTGCTTCGTAGGTGACATAACCAACGGCGGTGAGCGTTTCTGCTTCTACCCGTGCTTCTATCTCATTCAACAGAGGCAGCACCTCGGTCGGCTTACGCGCATGCAGCACGGCTACCGGATGTTCAAAAGACAACCATTGACGAGATTCGTGGTGGTGCAGCAAGGCACTTTCGATCATCAATGCGGCTTGCCAACACTCAATGAACTACAAAGAAGCATGATTCATAGCTTACCGATGCGAGGTCCAAAAAGATTCAAGTAAAGCATGAGAAGAAAGCGTCCAAGAGGGTTAGACCCGAGACAACTCTTGGTTGACCATTGCAGCTCGCAACATTGGATTTCTCATGAACAACCCAGGCGCATGCTCGGCTATCTTGGTTTTCTTCACCCTACTTATCATTTTGCTCACGAACTCGATGGCGTTGGCGGAAAACACCGACGATCCGAACAATCCTGCGATAGAGGAGATGATCGTTGTGGCTCACCACACCCCAACGCCCGCTAGCCTCGTCGGCAGTTCGACATCGGTGCTAGATGCCGAGGACTTTTCCAATCGCATCACCTTCGATCCTGCGGCGCTGTTTCGCTCGTTGCCGAGTTTGAACGTGTCACAAACGGGTCCGTTTGGGGGCTTAACCGAGGTGCGCCTGCGCGGCTCGGAAAGCAACCACACGCTGGTGTTAATCGACGGCGTGGAGGCGAACGATCCTGCTAACGGCGCGGCCTTCAATTTGGCCACGCTGTCCGGCACTTCGATTAAACGTATCGAGGTGCTGCGCGGCCCCCAGAGCGCTCGATACGGCTCGGAGGCGATCGGTGGCGTGATCGCGATAACCACTCGTGATGGCGGCACCGATCTCAATACTGAGCCCTCGGTCGATCTTGGTTTGGAATCAGGCTCTCACGGCTTTCATCAAGGCCAGCTCAACGCCAGTTTTCAGCAGCCGCTGAAAAGCACACAGTGGCGCAACCAGATCAGTGCGACCCGCGCTTTAACCAATGGCAGCAACGCATCTTTTCTTGGCTCGGAAAGTGACGGTTACCAAAATCGCTCTTGGAGCGCGGACAGCACACTGTACTGGGCTGACGATGGCGAGCTTGGCTTATCCGTCAGACAAACCCGTGGCAGCACCGACGGCGACCCCCAGGACTTCGCCTTTCCTGCCACTCCTACCCAAGGTCTGGTGATTGATGGTGATGAAAACAATGCCGTCAGTCAGCGCCTCGCGGCCCTGCGCGGAAAGACGCGCACTGGCAAGTGGCTGCACGAAGTAATGCTCAGCCAGAATGCGAGTCGTACCCGTTTTCGCACCAATGGCGAAGAGAGCAGCGGACTCAGAGGAATGGTAAACAAGGCTGAATGGACGGCGTCACGGGCGTTCACTAGCGATGTCGTCACCCATTCTCTTGCCCTGGGCATGCAATATGAACAGCGAAAATTTCGTAATTTTAGTGCGTCCTTCGCCGGGGCAAACCATCGGGCAAAAGATCAACAGCGCAGTCAGTTCGTTGAATACTTGGTGCGCACGGGTCAACGCTCATTCTCTGTCAGCGCACGGCACGACAACAATCAACGCTTCGCCAACTTAACCACATGGCGGGTGACCGCCACCCAGGCGATCACTGCCAATACACGCGCTCACGCGAGCTGGGGCGAGGGCTCGGCAAACCCGACATTTTTCGAACTCTTTGGCTTTATCCCTGACAGCTTTGTTGGCAACCCAGACCTCAAACCCGAAACCTCACGTGGCTGGGACCTGGGTCTGACGGCGGATTTTTGCAGCGGCGCCTGCCGCGCTGACATTACCTATTTTCGCTCGACGTTAAACGACGAAGTCACCACAACCTTTGCACCGCCCACATTCTTAGCAAAAGCCGTGAACATAGAAGGCGCCAGTCGACGCGACGGTTGGGAGGCGACGTTTGGCGCAGACATTGGCAGCGCTGTCGCAGTGGACGCCCACTGGACTTGGCTTAACAGTGAGGATGCCGCCGGCGAGGCAGAGGTGCGCCGGCCGCGCAGGAGCGGCGGTGTGAACCTGGGCTACGCCTTTGCCGGCGACAAGGGCAGGGCCAGTGTCTCATGGGTTTATCATGGCGATATGCAGGACAACGAATTCATCATGGCCACGCCAGAGATCAGAGCCAACATCAAGGGGGTCTCGCTGGTAAACCTTGGCATCAGCTATGAAGCGTCGAGCCATACCACTGCGTTCGTGCGCGCCCAGAACGTTTTGGACAAGGAGTACCAGCAGGTACTGGGGTTCAAAGCACCGGGCGCAACAGCTTCCATTGGGGTAATCATTTCACTGCGATAGCCGTTGCACGCTACAACGCGCCCGCACCAAGTTATGATGTGGTTTTGCTGACTGGAATGCCGCTATGCGAATCGCCACTTGGAACGTCAACGGACTGCGCGCACGTCTCGACTACATCACACGCTGGCTAGAAGATCGGCAGCCCGATGTGGTGGGTTTGCAAGAACTGAAGACGCCGGATGAACTGTTTCCCCACGACTACTTTAAAGAACTTGGCTATGAAGCCTTGGTGCACGGTCAAAAAAGCTGGAATGGCGTCGCCATTCTGACCAAAGTGCCTGCAACACTGACCGGCACCGGCGTCGCCAACCAAGATGCCTTCGGCTCGCGGCTGATTACCGCCAACATTGATGACAAGGTGTCGTTCACCACAGTCTACTGTCCCAACGGCAAAAACCTGGAACATGCGGATTTTGCCGGCAAACTGGGCTGGTATGACGATTTGACCCAGCAATGGCAGCTATTAAGCGACGGGCCAGCGCATCGGATCATTTGCGGTGACTTTAATATTGTGCCGAAAGCCATCGACGGATGGCGCGGCGAAGCTGGCGAAGGATCTATTTTTTACACCGCCGAAGAACGCAGTCGTCTGCAGACCTTGATGGACACGGGCCTGACGGACCTGTTCCGGCACAAGTATCCATATGCCCAGGAATTTTCTTGGTGGGACTATCGCGGCGGTGCCTTCCATCGCAAACACGGACTCAGAATCGATTTTATTCTGGCCACCAGCGGACTGATCGACCTTACCGAAGAGATCGTCATTGATCGTGACTACCGACGCAAGATCGATGACCTAACCGCATCGGATCATGCACCCGTGTACGCGGACATCGCGCTGTAATCTATGGGGCATATTGTGCCCAGCACAATTCGCGTGAGCTTTAGTTTATTCGGTGGTATTCTGCGCCATCGCTATTTCAGCCGAAATTTATTTTCCTTATATTTCAATGGGTTATACAGTAGCCCGCTGAAACTTTTGAACCAAAAGTCTGCCACCTACCAAGATAGAGAGAACTGATGAAAGACCTGACACGCTATCGCAATATCGGCATCTTCGCCCACGTCGATGCGGGGAAAACCACCACGACGGAACGTATCCTGAAGCTGACAGGCAAGATTCACAAAATTGGTGAGGTTCACGATGGTGCGGCGACCACCGACTTCATGGAACAAGAGCAGGAACGTGGCATTACCATTCAGTCTGCGGCGACCAGCTGCACCTGGGCAGACCATCGCTTAAACATCATTGACACCCCCGGACACGTGGACTTCACCATCGAGGTGTATCGATCGCTGAAAGTGTTGGATGGCGGTGTGGGTGTGTTCTGCGGTTCTGGCGGCGTCGAGCCACAGTCAGAAACGAACTGGCGCTACGCGAACGAGTCCGAAGTTGCACGACTGATTTTCGTCAATAAGCTCGATCGCCTGGGCGCGAACTTCTATCGCGTCGTCGAGCAAGTCGAAAAAGTTCTGGGTGCCAACCCCTTGGTTATGACTCTGCCAATTGGTGAAGAAGATGAGTTTGCGGGCGTCGTCGATTTGATGAGCATGCAAGCCTGGGTGTGGGATGACTCCAACGATCCTGAGGCCTACACGGTTTCTGACATTCCAGCAGACCTGCAGGACAAAGCCGCCGAATACCGAGAGAAGATGGTAGAGACGGCCCTCGAGCAAGATGATGATCTGATGGAAGCCTACTTGGAAGGCAACGAACCTTCTGTCGAAGATCTAAAGAACTGCATCCGTAAAGGCACTATTGCACTGGACTTCTTCCCAACCTTCTGCGGTTCGGCGTTCAAGAACAAAGGCATTCAAATCGTGCTTAACGCCGTTGTCGACTATCTGCCAAATCCAACCGAGGTTGAGCCGCAGCCAGAGGTAGACCTGGAAGGCAACGAGACTGGCGCGGTAGCCACGGTTGATCCCAGTGGCCCACTGCGAGCGCTGGCCTTCAAAATCATGGACGACCGCTATGGCGCTTTGACCTTTACCCGAATTTACTCTGGCACCTTGAACAAGGGTGACACGGTTCTTAACACCTATACCGGCAAGACCGAGCGCATCGGCCGCATCGTTGAAATGCACGCTGATTCTCGCGAAGAGCTAGACGTTGCTCAGGCCGGCGACATTGTCGCGCTGCTGGGTATGAAGAATACCCAAACGGGCCATACGCTCTGCGATCAAAACAATCCGGCAACACTGGAACCCATGGTATTTCCAGATCCCGTGATCTCAGTGGCCATCGCGCCTCGCGACAAGGCCGGTGCAGAGAAGATGGGCATCGCGCTGTCGAAAATGATTCAGGAAGACCCTTCCTTCTACGTTGAAACAGACGAAGAGTCTGGTGAGACCATCATGAAGGGTATGGGCGAGCTGCACCTGGACATTAAGGTAGACATTCTCAAGCGCACCCACGGAATTGAAGTCGATGTGGGCAAGCCCCAAGTTGCCTACCGCGAAACCATTACCCAGCGTATCGAAGATACCTACACCCACAAAAAGCAGACCGGTGGCTCTGGTCAGTTCGCCAAGATCGACTATGTGATTGAGCCCGGCGAAGTTGGCAGCGGGTACGAGTTCGAGTCCACGGTAACCGGCGGTAATGTTCCCCGTGAATTCTGGCCCGCGGTAGAAAAGGCGTTCGGTGTGAGCATGGATGAAGGCACATTGGCCGGCTTCCCGCTGCTCGATGTCAAGGTCACGCTGACCGACGGCGGCTTCCACGCTGTTGACTCATCGGCCATCGCCTACGAACTGGCGGCCAAGGCCGCATACCGTCAGTCGGTGCCCAAGGCGAAGCCACAGTTGCTAGAGCCTGTAATGAAGGTTGACGTGTTCACGCCCGACGATCACGTAGGCGACGTGATCGGTGATCTGAACCGTCGCCGCGGCATGATCAAGTCGCAAGAGCCGGGCTTAACCGGCGTCCGCGTGAAGGCCGATGTTGCCCTGGCCGAGATGTTCGGCTACATCGGTGACCTACGGACCATGACCTCTGGACGCGGTCAGTTCTCCATGGAGTTCTCGCACTACGCACCTTGCCCGGCTAATGTGGCGGACCAGGTGATTCAAGAGGTGAAAGAGCGCAAAGCCGCGAGCTAAGATCTCTGCCTGCCAGCATCAGGCATGATCAAGGGCGCTTCGTTTTTTAACGGTGCGGCCTTTTTTGTGCCTGGGTTTTCGCCTCACCCAGGCGGGCTGACTTGTTCACAGCTGGGTTGGCTGGCTAGACGTTGAAGCGAAAATGCACCACGTCTCCGTCTTTGACTTCGTATTCTTTGCCCTCTAGGCGCCAACGACCCGCATCCTTTGCACCAGCCTCACCGCCAAGACCGACGTAGTCCTCAAAGCCGATGACCTCAGCGCGGATGAAGCCTTTTTCGAAGTCGGTGTGAATGACGCCGGCAGCCTGAGGGGCTTTGGCGCCCACTGGAATGGTCCAGGATCGAACCTCGGATGGCCCGGCAGTAAAATACTGTTGCAGTCCTAGCAGTTTGTAGCCCGCTCGAATCACCCGGTGCAGCCCTGGTTCGGAGAGGTTCAGCTCTTGCAAAAATTCCGCCCGTTCCGCGTCATCTAGCTCTGCCAGCTCGGATTCGATTTTGTTGCTAACCACAACCACTTCGGCACCTTCAGCATCGGCAATCTTCTGCACAACCTCTACCAGCGAGTTGTCCTGCAGCCCGTCTTCTGCGACGTTGGCGATATAAAGAACGGGCTTAGCTGTAATAAAGTGAAATTCGTGCAGCGCGCGTATTTCTTCCACGCTGAAGTCGATGCTGCGCACTGGGTCGCCCGCCTCTAGCGCCTCGGCGACTCGCTCAAGCAGCAAAACCTTTGCCTTGGCATCCTTGTCTCCGGCATTGGCCACACGGCTCAGACGGTCCATCCCCTTTTGCAGCGACTCCAAGTCAGCCAAGGCAAGTTCTGTGTTGATGATTTCAATATCATCGGCGGGCGATACTTTATTTGAAACGTGTATTACGTTGTCGTCTTCAAAGCAGCGCACAACGTGAGCAATGGCCTGAGTTTCGCGAATATGGGCAAGGAACTGGTTCCCCAAGCCCTCACCCTTGGAGGCCCCCGCAACCAGTCCGGCAATATCTACAAACTCCATGCTGGCAGGAATCACTTTCTGCGGATTCACAATATCGCTCAGCTGATGTAATCGTGGATCGGGCACGGGCACGACGCCCGTATTGGGGTCGATAGTGCAAAACGGGAAATTCTCGGCGTCGATACCGGCCTGGGTTAGTGCATTGAACAACGTTGACTTACCCACGTTCGGTAACCCGACAATACCGCAATTAAATCCCATCGTTTTCCCCTGATTTATGTTGTTGGTCATCATGCTCGGCGCTTGAAGTGGTCGCGCTATTTTTTTCTGGCGCGTGGAGCGCCGTCATAGCACTCTGCCAATTGCCGGCCAGCATGTCGCGCAAAATACCCTCGGATAGCTGTCCTGCGGCTGCGATGTTCACGCGCTCGGCTTCGGTGGGTGTTTGCTGAGTGAGGTAGTAGTTCACTTGGTTTTTGTTGCCGGGGTGCCCAACGCCGATGCGCAGTCGGTTATAGCCATCCTGATTGCCCAGCCGCGCGCGCACACTTTTCAGCCCGTTGTGCCCGTTCTCTCCGCCGCCATTTTTAAGCTTGACGGTACCTGGCTCAAACGCCACCTCGTCGTGGGCGATCAAAATCTCTTCCGCCGACCACTTAAAAAAGTGCGCGGCGGCTCCAATCGCGTCGCCGCTATTGTTCATATAGGTTACCGGGATGAGCAGTCGGACATCATGGTTCAGCACGATTCCCCGGCCTATTTCCGCTTTGAATTTACTATCGAGAGTCATGGTAATGTGGAACTGTCTGGCAAGCTCGCGCACCCAGTCAGCACCGACATTGTGCCGGGTTTTTGCATATTGCGGGCCAGGATTCCCCAAGCCCGCAATCAGTCTCAGTGCAGTAGGCACTGGCAGTACGCCGAGCTAGCCCTCGGAGGCGTCGTCTGCAGCATCTTCTGCGGCAGGTGCTTCTTCGGTCGCTGATGCATCTTCATCGTCTCCGGCACCACCACCGCGCTTGGCGGTGACACTGGCTACAGGAATGTCGCGGTCCTCACCCAGTGTTAGAGCAATGATAGTGACGCCTTCGCCAATATTCAGATCACTTAAGTGAACTGACGTTCCGCTCTCTACCTCTGCCATATCGACCTCAATGTACTCAGGAAGACTGGCAGGCAGGCAAGAAACCTCTACCTCGGTGAGGGTGCGGGTTAGCGTACCGCCCTGCATCTTCACACCTACGCAGCTCTCTTCATTGATGAAGTGCAGCGGCACGCTGACGGTAATCGCCACATTTGCCCGAACCCGCTGAAAATCGACGTGCTGAACACGCTCGTCAGCAGGGTTACGCTGAAGGTCTCGTACAACGGCTTGCTCAGACTTGCCGTCAATCGACACATTTAAGACCTGAGAGTAAAACGCCTCGACCTGCATAGCCTTCGACAATTCGTTACTGGACAGGGAGAGCATTACTGCTTCCCCTTCACCGCCATAGATAATGGCGGGCACTTTACCCTCCAAACGTCGTAGGCGGCGGCTCGCACCCTTCCCTACCGTCGTTCGGAGTTCTGCAGTCAGTTCAATGATGTCTGACATATGATTTCTCCAATGTAATGTTATGTTTCCCGCACTTGCGACCAGTGTGGGAACCTGTACCCGACAGCGCGATCTGCCTAACGGAACATCGCGCTGATGGATTCTTCGTTGCTCACGCGTCTAATGGATTCTGCCAACAGACGATCCAAGCTTAGCTGATGGATCTTTTCGCAAGCACTCGCTGCATCAGAAAGTGGAATCGTATCCGTCACCACCATCCGATCAATTTTGGAAGCTGCAATTCGCTCAATGGCTGGCCCTGAAAACACCGCATGAGTGATGTAGCAAACAACGGCCGCCGCTCCTTCTTGTTTCAGCGCTTCAGCTGCCGTGCAAAGCGTGCCTGCGGTATCAACAATATCGTCGACCATGATGCAGGTCTTGCCCTTGATGTCGCCAATAACGTTCATGACCTCGGTGACATTGGCCTGAGGGCGACGCTTATCGATAATCGCCAGTTCCAAATCATCAATCTGCTTTGCAATCGCTCTGGCGCGCACGACACCACCTACATCGGGTGATACGACGATAGGATTTTCGTAGCGCTGGGCAAGAATGTGATCGACCAATACCGGCGAGCCATAAATGTTATCAACGGGTATGTTAAAGAACCCTTGAATTTGGTCTGCGTGCAGATCGACGGTAAGAATACGGTCAATACCTACAGTGCTGATCATATCAGCGACAACTTTAGCGCTAATGGCTACTCGAGCTGACCGAGGGCGACGGTCTTGCCGCGCATATCCGTAATAAGGTACGACTGCTGTCACACGCTGGGCCGAAGCGCGATGCATAGCGTCGGCCATGATGAGCAGCTCCATAATATTGTCGCTAGTAGGCGCACAGGTTGACTGCATCAGAAACACGTCTTTGCCGCGCACATTCTCATGCACCTCGACGGTGACTTCGCCATCGCTGAAGCGACCCACATCCATACTGCCGAGACTGAGGTGAAGCTTATCCGCTACGCGTTTAGCGAGCACCTCGTTTGATCCCCCAGAAAATAACATGAGATTCGCCATTCACGATCCCCCCAAAGAATTAACAGAACACATGGTTCGTCGGAAAACTGTGCATCTCTGCGAACGCCGAATTCTAGTCGGCACTCCCTAAAAGTGGCTGGGGTGGCAGGATTCGAACCTGCGCATGCCGGGATCAAAACCCGGTGCCTTACCGCTTGGCGACACCCCAAAAATTAACTGACCGTAACTGGTTTGCCGAACCCTCTAGGATCGGTCTATGCCTTAGCCGTGCAGCGAGATCTCCGTCGACTTGGCGCTTTATTAGCGCTTTCCTAGCGCTTTCTTAACTCCAGCGCGTTCGACTCTCCCTCGCTACCACCTCTCCGTGGCGACCCTTTGCTCAGCGATCTCTGATCGCTTTTGAGCCTCAATTTTCGAGCGCGCTATTGTCCAGTTCGCGTGTAGAAGTGTCAAACAACTTTGCCTCGGTTAGACGCTGTGCAGTGTTTGAGGTCATTACGGCCTTAGGCCACGCAAGCACTACCTCGAGATCTAGCTGCTTCCCAACAACCGTGACGCGCCCTGGTAACCAGGCATTATTTAAAGCCTCGTGATCGGCAAAGGTAACCCGCCAGGCACCTTGCTGCAGCGCGATAAGGCGATCACGGTCATCTGATTGTTGTAGATTGACAGGCATGGTGGATGCCGCGGCGCCTCGCAGCCAAGCGCCCAGAGCCTCAACGGGTACTGACCAACCGAAGTGCGCCCGCATCAGGTCCCCAGGGCTGCCGGCTATCTGTTGGCTGCCGTCGCTGATGATGAATGTTTCTTCGCTGCCCTGTAGGTGCGTGCGACCCATGCCGAGGGCTCCCCAGAGCCATATATCGTATTGCCCGTTTTGCTGCTGCCATCGAAACCGCAGACTTTGTATTAGGTCTGGCGCGTTTATTCTCGCCTTACCGCTGACCACATAGTTCTCTGACGCCTGAGGCATTGATGCTGCTGGCCGTATGGGTTCGGGTAAGGACGCGCAGCCAATCAGCAATGCGACCACCGCGATAACCGCGCCAAAGCGCACTGCGCAGGAACCTAACTGCAGCGCGAACCTAGTCGTCATCTGGCACGCCACGTCTGCTGCACTTGCTCCAGTTCTGCTATCATTTCGTGTTCCATCGTGTCGTCACTTGGCGGGTCATGAGCATACTGGCATACGGCCTTAACTATCGCACGGCCCCCCTGGACCTTAGGGAGCGGGTCGCGTTCCCAGAAGAAAGTCTGGGCGCTGTGCTGCGCGACATTCGCCAAGATCTGCCTGCCATCAGCGAAGTCGCCATTGTCTCAACCTGTAACCGTACCGAGCTTTACTGCGCCGCCAACAGCGATTGCGCAGAAGAAATCGGCGATTGGTTGTCACAAAGCAGGGATATAGCGCTGCAAGAGCTGCAGGGGGCAAGCTACCAGTACTGGGATCATGATGCGGCCCGGCACTCGATTAGGGTCGCTGCGGGCCTGGACTCCCAGATGCTCGGCGAACCACAAATTATGGGGCAGGTAAAAACGGCCTTCGCCCTCGCTCAACAACATGGCACCTGTGGCCCGGAGCTGAATCTGCTGTCCCGCCTGACCCTGCAAACAGCCAAACAGGTGCGCAGTCAGACCGACATAGGACGCAACCCCATTTCTGTGGCCTATGCCGCGGTTTCCTTGGCAGCCCAGCTGTTCACCGACTTGCCGAGCAAGCGTGCTCTGCTGCTCGGTGCTGGTGAGACCGTAGCCCTGGTCGGCGAGCATTTGCGAAGCAAGGGAGTCAGTGACCTGACGATTGCAAACCGCACACTCGCTAATGCGCAAACTTTGGCAGCGAAACTTGGCGCCAGCGCGCTTCAGCTGTCTGATGTTGCTAAGACGCTCGCGCAATTCGACATGGTTATCGCCTCAACAGGGAGCACTCTGCCGGTTCTTGGTAAGGGTACGGTTGAGCAGGCGATCCGTGAACGCAAGCGTCGTCCGATGTTCATGGTCGACATTGCGGTGCCAAGAGATATCGAGCCTGGTGTGGGGGAACTGCCGGATGTTTACCTTTACACCATCGACGATTTGACCCAGCTGGTTGAGGTCAACAAGGCGAGGCGACTGCAGGCGGCCTCAGGCGCGGAAGATTTGGTCGAGCAAGGCACCCAGCAGTATCAGCGGGAACGCCGAGTGCAGCGGGGCCAAGGATTGTTACAGGCATTTCGCGCCCAAGCTGAGCACCAGCGAGACACTGAGGTAAACCGCGCGATCAAGGCCCTGGAAAACGGCGCGAATCCCAATGAAGCCATACAAAAACTTGGCAATGCTCTGACCAACAAATTGATTCACCCAACGACCGCGGCCATTCGCGGTGCTGCAGCTGAGGATCGACTGGATCAGCTCGACTTTATTCAACAGACCTATGATTTACAGGTTCCGACTGCCGCTGATGGGCAGGCTGCTCCTGGGGAGCCTAAGAAAAACGACGACGAGGAATCCTAGTGCTCTTGACCGATAGCATGATGTCTAAGCTAGAGAGTTTGCGGGACCGCTTTGAAGAAGTTGCTGCGCTGTTGTCGGACGCCGAGGTCATGACAGACCGAGAACGCTTCACGGCCCTTTCCAAAGAATATGCAGAAATCGAACCGGTGGTGGGCTGCTACCGCAGGGCGATGGAGCTCGAAGCGAATATTGCCGACAACGAGCAGCTCTTAGAGGAAGAAGATCCTGAAATGCGGGAGCTGGCACAGCAGGATATTGCGGACTGCAGAGCCCAGCTCGAAGACCTCACCAGTGAACTGCAAACGCTATTGCTACCCAAGGACCCCAACGACCAGTCCAATGTATTTCTCGAGATACGAGCCGGCACAGGCGGCGACGAGGCGGCCATTTTCTCTGGTGACCTATTTCGCATGTACAACAAGTTTGCGGAGCAGAAAGGTTGGCGGGTAGAGGTGATGAATGAACGCCCTGGAGAACACGGCGGCTTCAAGGAAATAATCACGCGCATTGAAGGCAAGGATGTGTACAGCCAACTTAAATTTGAGTCTGGTGCACATCGGGTACAGCGCGTACCTGAAACCGAATCTCAGGGCCGAGTGCATACCTCGGCCTGCACTGTCGCGGTCATGCCGGAAGTCGATGAAATCGACGAAATCGATATCGACAAGAAAGACATTCGCGAAGATACCTACCGCGCTTCAGGCGCAGGCGGTCAGCACGTTAACAAGACCGATTCCGCCATACGTTTGACGCACCTGCCCACGGGTACCGTTGTGGAATGCCAAGACGAACGGTCTCAGCATAAAAATCGCGCTCGAGCGATGTCCCTGCTAAAGGCTCGCCTACTGGACGCGGCCCTGACCAAACAGCAAGATGAACAGGCGGCCAATAGACGCCAGTTAGTGGGTTCCGGCGATCGATCCGAACGCATCAGGACCTACAACTTTCCGCAGGGGCGCATTACCGACCATCGCATCAACCTTACCTTGTACAAGCTCGATGAGGTCATAGAAGGCGACCTAGGTTCCGTGGTGGAACCCTTGGTGCAAGAGCATCAGGCTGATCTTTTACAGCAATTAGCCGATGGCTGAACAGCAGCAGCCAACGATTGCAAGCTGGCTGCGGCAACACGAGTCCTTGGCAAGAATCGAGCTGGAAGTTGCCCTTTGCCACGTTCTGACTTGCTCTCGGGCACATCTGCTCAGTCATCCAGAACAATCATTAGAGCGCCAGGCCCTTGATCAACTCGATCACTGGGTTGATCAGCTGCACCATCACGTGCCGCTGGCGTATTTAACCGGCGAGCAGGAATTCTGGGGGCTGGCCCTGAGTGTCGATGAGCGGGTATTGGTGCCACGTCCGGACACCGAGATTTTGGTTGAGCGCGCACTAGAGTGCTTGCAAGAGGTCTCGGCCCCAGCAGGTACAGGGGATCTAATGGCCCTGGATCTGGGTACTGGCAGCGGTGCCATTGCCTTAGCCATGGCTCACGAGCGTCGCGACGTGCGCATTCACGCCTGCGATGTCAGCACCGACTGTCTGGCCGTCGCCGAAGCCAATAGCCGCGCGCTTGGCCTACCTATCACACTGCACTTGAGCGATTGGTTCGAGGGCATTGATCAGCACTTCCACGTCATCGTTGCCAATCCGCCCTACATTGACAGCGAAGACCCTCATCTGTCCCGCTTGCAGGCCGAACCCCGGAGTGCGCTGATTGCGAGAGATCGAGGATTAGCCGATTTAAGGAGCATTATTGAGCAGGCTCCACACCACCTGGCTCACGGCGGTTGGCTGGCACTGGAGCACGGCTACGATCAAGGACACAGCGCTCGCGAGATGCTGGCTCGCCGCGGCTTCGAGCAGATTGGCACCCGACGCGACCTCGGTGGCAATGAACGGGTCAGCTGGGGCCAATTCACACAGTATGAGGCAGACTTGTCCTATGGATGATCAACAACTGCTGCAATTTAGCCGCCACATCATGCTGCCGGATTTCGACGTTGCAGGTCAGGAGAAACTGCTGCAGGCCAATGTACTGCTGATTGGGGCGGGAGGCCTGGGCTCACCCATCGCCCTATATCTCGGAGCTGCGGGCGTTGGGCGGCTTACCATTGTTGACGATGATGAGGTGGACACATCAAATTTACAGCGCCAGATTGCGCACCGCCGAGCCACTGTTGGTACTAACAAAGCAGAGTCCGCTGCCGTGGCGGTGCAGGCGATTAATCCGTCGACCAGGGTTCGGGCACTGCAGCACAGGCTGTCGGAAGCGGTACTGCAAGCAGAGGTGGCTCAGGCTGATCTGGTGATTGACGCCACCGACAATGCGCCCAGCCGCTACCTGCTGAACAGCTTATGCTGGCAGCAGCACACACCGCTGGTCAGCGGCGCAGCTGTTCGATGGGAGGGACAGGTCACGGTATTTGATGCCCGACATGAATCTCCCTGCTATCAATGCCTGTATCCAGACACAGAGGCCGGTAACGCAGAAAACTGTGCAGAGAATGGTGTGATATCGCCCTTGGTTGGCGTTATCGGCAGTATGCAGGCTCTTGAGGCCATCAAGTGCCTAACGGGGGTTGGCGATAGCCTCGTAGGCACGCTGCTATTTTTTGATGCCAAATATGCGCAGTGGCAGCGCATGACATTAAGCAAGAACCCCGCTTGTCCGATCTGCGCCGGCTAACCACCCACCTTCAAGACTGCAGCTCTAAGCCGAGTTCCTCGCTCAAACTGGACAGCAGCTGCTGCTTAACTAACTTCATATCTACTGCGCAGAACGCTGCCATATGCGTTGTGGTGATATCGGTTAACCCACAGGGATTGATGCGAGAAAAGGGCTCCAGATCCATATCGACGTTTAAGCTCAGCCCGTGGTAACTGCAGCCCCGTCGCACCCTGAGGCCAAGCTGGGCAATTTTCTGGGCGTTTACGTATACGCCTGGTGCCCGGTCGCGCAGCTGACTAACGATGCCGTAAGTCTTCAACAGGTGCTGTATCGAATGTTCGATACAGCAGACCAAGTCGCGCACGCCAAGTTTATGGCGCCGCAAATCCAACAGGAGATATGCCGTGATCTGCCCGGGACCGTGGTAGGTCACCTGCCCGCCACGATCCGACTGGATAACAGGAATGCTGCCGGGGGCCAGCAGATGCTCCACCTTGCCCGCCTGACCTTGGGTGAATACCGGCTGATGCTCGGTCAGCCAGATCTCGTCTTGGCTATTCTCATCACGATCACGAGTAAAGCCCTGCATGGCTTCCAAGATCGTCGAATATTCAGACGCGCCAAGGTCTCGAACCTGAACCGTAAATTGTTTGGGGTCGACATTCGGCATGATGAGCTAGTCCCACTTAAGCGCTGATTTACTATAGAATAATACGAACCGCCTGATGCGCCAGCAGCTCTCGATAGAGTGCTAACAAGTGATCCTCGCCCTCTGCCCAAAGATTGACACGTAACGATACAAACTTATCGCCACGACTCGCCCGACTGTTGATGTCATCTGGGGAGACCTTGGGTGAGTGACTGCGCACAATCTCGATCACTTGGGCGATATGCCCATCCCCCGTCGCCACAATTATTTTTATTGGGTAACGGCAGGGAAACTCAATCAACGGCCCTTCATTCATCGACGGAAGATTGATTGAACATCAAAGAGATGTAGTCACCGAGCTGCGCAAACCACCCTGATTCTTCGACATCGATTTGGGATACGACATCCCCGGTGTAAATGACTTCGTCGCCGAGTCTGAGTTCGATGGAGCCCAGCACGTCTCCTTTGCCGATGGGCGCCTCAAAATAACCAGGCACCGTGATCGAAGCATCAATGTCTTGGTAGTAACCCTTAGGAAAGGTAACGATAACGTCCTCGGCTACTCCCAGCGGCAAAGCCTCCACCTCACCGTAATAGATGGGTTGCTCCTGCAGGCTCGTGCCGGGCTCATAAAGTGTTTTCGTCTCGTAATTGCGAAACCCATAGGACAAAAGCTTCTGGCTCTCCCGCATACGCGCCTCGTCGTTTTCCGTGCCTAGCACGACGCTGATAAGACGCATGCCATCACGTTCCGCAGACGCAACCAAGCAATAGCCTGCCGCATTGGTGAAACCTGTCTTAACCCCATCCACCGAACGATCCCGCCAGAGCAGCCGATTACGATTAGGTTGTTCAATGTTGTTGTATGTGTAGCTCTTTTCCGAGTAGAGAGCATATTGCTGAGGGTGATTTTTGATCAGAGCCCTTGTCAGCAAGGCCAGATCCCAAGCGGTGCTGTAGTGCTGCTCGTCGGGTAGCCCGGTAGAATTGCGGAATTGGGTGTCGTTCATATTGAGCAACTGCGCTTGCTGATTCATCAAATCCGCAAACTGATCTTCGTTGCCAGCAATATGTTCAGCCAGGGCCACGCTGGCGTCGTTGCCAGACTGAATAATGACGCCCTTCAGCAGCTGCGACACTTCAACGCTGGTGCCCTCGCGGATGAACATCTTCGAACCACCCGTACGCCAGGCGTTAACGCTGATTTGCACGGGCTCGTCGGTGCCGAGTCTGCCGCGTCGAATTTCTTCCTCCACCACATAGCCGGTCATGATCTTCGTAAGGCTCGCGGGCGCACTGCGCTGTCGGGCATTGTGCTCGGCCAGCACTTTGTTGGTATCGGCATCGATCAGCAAAAAGGAGGAGGCCTGCAAGTTGGGCGGAGGGAGCAGTGGTATTGAATTCGCTGCGAAAGCAGAACTAGAGACAAATGTTAGAAATACCAAAGCAAGGCCAAATCGGCGCATAACGAAAAGCTTCCGTTGAAATTTGAATACTAGCCTCCAGGCACCAGCGTGGGCAATCCAATGTCTAATGCGATTAATAGTGCCTGCAATCGATTGAGCCCAGGCTTCGACGCAATCGGACCGATGCGCAATGCAAAGCCGCCGCGCTCTAGAGCGATTATCTGAACCGAGGAATTGCCTAAACTGGCAAGCCGGCTAAGAGCACTTTGGGCCTGATCCTCAGAACTGAACTGACCCGCATGCAAATAGTAGGGCTGCTCGGGTTCTTGATGCGGTTCTTCCAAGCTGCGTTCCAACACTTCAATACGCACAGGAGCGGTTCCGGCCTGGTGAAAGTCAAGTTTCACCGCCGCCGCGAAGGATAAATCGATCAGGCGTTCAGCATGAAAGGGTCCGCGATCATTGATCTTTACAATCGTGCTTCGACCGTTTCTTAGATTTGTCACACGAGCGAAGACGGGGATTGGCAGTGAACGATGAGCCGCAGTGAGCCGATACATGTCGTAGACCTCACCGCTGGATGTTCTGCGACCGTGGAACTTGGCACCGTACCAAGATGCGACCCCCTCTGCCTGATAACCTTGGGCCGACTCCATCACTGAATAAGTCTTACCCAACACTTCGTACTCAGGCCTATTGCCGGTGGCACTGGGTTCCAGGGCAACCACTTTCGGGTTGGGAAGCTGGCGTAACTGACTGAGCTCCGCCCGGGATAGCGCGGGGGCCCTATCTTGTCCTGTGCCCGTAGGAATTGGATCGACCGCCACCCCCGTGCAGCCCGTAAGCACGGCAAATACCGCGGCCCACGCCAACCATCGCATCATGCTTGAGCTAGGGGTAAAGGTAGAACTCATTTACGTTGGGTCGAGGGTGCTCTCTCGGCGTTTACGAATCGCCTGACTTAACTGATAAACGGCCATCGCATAGAGCCGACTGTGGTTGTATCGGGTGATGACGTAGAAGTCATCGTAACCTAGCCAGTATTCGTTGCCGCTTTCTTGTTCCATGCGCACAAGGGTTGCAAGACGACTGTCGTCTTGCTCCGGGCGAACCTGAACCCCCATGGTGCGCCACTCGGCAACGGTGACAGTTGGCTTCAAACCACTATTGATTAAAGCCCTGAGTTCCGACGTTTCATCGCCGAGGGTTACTTGCTCGACCACGCCTTCAGCACCCCGCCAACCGTGCTCGGCAAAGTAATTGGCGACGCTGCCGATGGCATCGGTTTTATTGGCCCAAATATCGCGCACTCCGTCGCCGTCAAAATCCACGGCGTAGGCACGATAACTTGATGGGATAAACTGACCAAACCCCATGGCACCGGCATAGGAGCCCTGCATGCTTAACGGGTTTTTGCCTTCTTCCCGAGACAATAATAAGTGTTGGGTGAGCTGGCCACGGAAAAATTCCGCGCGGGGTGGGTAGTCGAAGGCTAGGGTACTTAACGCGTCCACCACACCGAAATTTCCCATGATCCGCCCATAGCGGGTTTCGACACCAATAATGGCTACGATAATTTCCGGAGCGACCCCATAGATCTTGGCCGCGCGCTCCAGTGCTGCTTCGTTTTCGCGCCAAAAAATAATGCCCTGGCTTACTCTGGGTTCATCCACGAGGATCTTTCGATACTCGTGCCAAACTAACCGGCGCTCAGCTGGTCGGGACATCAGCTCAATGATCCGCTCTTGTTTGGATGCCTGGGCAAAAACCTCCTCAAGTGCCATCCGAGAAAACCTATGGGTTTCGACCAGTTCATCGATATAGTCCTGCACTTGAGTGCGTGTCGCATAAGGCTCGGCCAGTGCAGAGAACGCAAGCAAGACACCACCGAAGAAAACTGCTGGTCGCGCGAAAATCCCTAACAAACGCGCCAAGAACGAAAAGCGCTGCCCGGATCCCACCCAAATAATTTGCATATATCTACCAAGCCTTGTGAGTGCGTACCGACATAATGACACCAAATCCTGCCATGAGCGTAATGGCGGAGGTCCCGCCATAACTGACCAAGGGCAGGGGCACCCCGACCACTGGCAAGATGCCACTGACCATTGCCACGTTGACGAAAACGTATACGAAGAATGTCAGCACGAAGGCACCCGCCAGCAGACGCCCGAATGTACTTCCTGCCTGAGACGCCAGCCACAGCCCCCGCGCGATAATGAGCAGGTACATCAGCAACAGGAACGCGACGCCGACAAAGCCGAGCTCTTCGCCCATCACGGCCACGATAAAGTCGGTTCGTGCCTCGGGTAAAAAGTCGAGATAGCTTTGACTACCCTGAAAGAGGCCCTTACCGAAGAGCCCACCGGAACCAATCGCCGTGGTGGATTGAATAATATTCCAGCCAGCTCCTAGGGGATCGCTCTGGGGATCGAACAGGGTGAGCACGCGCTGGCGTTGATAGCCCTCGAGTACGAATTGCCAGATCAGCGGTGCAGCGGCACTGATCGCAAGGCCAGCCCACAGCACCAAACGCCAAGGCAGTCCCGCCAACAGCAGTACCGAAAACCCCGCTCCGAACACGAGAATACTCGTGCCAAGGTCTGGTTGGCGACCAATAAGCAAGGCAGGCAACGTCATAATGACGAGGCAGGCTGCCGTATATTTCAGCGAGGGCGGCAAACTGCGCTTCTGCAGATACCAGGCCACTGCCATGGGTACCGCCAACTTCATCAGCTCGGAGGGTTGGAAACGAAAAAGCCATGGAATTTCAAGCCAGCGCTGGGACCCTTTGACTGAGACGCCAAAAAAAAGCACGAGCAGAAGCAGGAGCATGCCAACGACATAAACCAGTGGCGAAATTCGCAGATAAAAATGCGGCGGTATTTGCGCCGCCACGATCAGCACAACGTACGCAACCGCATAACGCTGAATCTGCGCAGTATAAAGTGCCTCGTTGCCGTCCACGGCGCTGCGTAACACCACCAGCCCATAAACAATGACGACGGTCAGCAACCCGACCAAGATTGGATCAATGTGCAAACGAAAATACCAGCGAGAGGGTTTAGCCGCTGCACTATCGTAGGGCGATAACGTGCGCTGAAAATCTGCTTGGATCATCGGCGCTTACCGCTGCACCAGCATTTCTTGTTGCGCAACTCTCTCGGACTCCGCTTTTTGCATGTGTGCGTCTATGACTGCCCGCGCCACTGGTGCTGCGACTGAACTACCGCCACCGCCGTTTTCTACCAGCACAGCCAGCGCAATCGTGGGGTTCTCGACCGGTGCAAAGGCGATGAACCATGCGTGTTTACGATCAAATTCCGAGAGGGTCTCCTCGTCGTACTCTTCGCCTTGACTGATCTCCACAACCTGGGCGGTGCCAGATTTACCGGCCATACGATAATCGATGTCTTGTCCAATGTAGGCCCAGGCGGTGCCATTGCCCCGAAAACCCTGATTGCCTCGGTGCACCACATCTTCTAGAGCAGCCACCATACTTTCCCAGTCCTGGGTCGATACCTGTTCCAAAGCGATTTGCGTCGACGGCAGCAAGGATTCCCCATCGCCTGACTCCGGCGCATCAATTCCTCGCATCATTCTTGGCTGCACCAAGCGACCCCGGTTAGCCAGAGTCGCTGCAACAACCGCCATCTGCAGAGGGGTGGCCAGCAGATCGCCCTGACCAATACCCATATTGACTGAATCGCCAGGAAACCAAGGTAATCCCTTGGCGCCTTGCTTCCAGACTGGGTCAGGTAACAGGCCCGAACCGGCTGCGGGTATGTCTACCGACATGTCACGACCGAGCCCAAACTGCGCGGCAAAGTCCACCAAGTCTTGAACTGGGATTCGGCTCGCCAGGTCATAAAAATAGACATTCGATGAGCGGTAAATAGCGCGGCGTAAGTCCACCATCCCCTGTCCGCCAGAATTTTCCTTGGTCCAAGACCAATCGCGATATTCGCGCTCCTGACCAGGTAGCTGGAAGGCACCTCGATCCTCAATCACCGTATCCCACGTCGTCGCGCTTAAGCCAATTCCAGCAAGTCCAACGATCGGCTTAAAGGTCGATCCCGGTGCGTACTGCCCATTTGTGGCGCGGTTGAATAGCGGCACGTACTTAGACGTACTGAGCGAGCCGAAAACTGCTTCGCTCATGCCAGTGACAAAAAAGTTTGGGTCATAGGCTGGCTGACTAACCATGGCCAAGACCCCGCCGTTGCGAGGGTCTAGGGCAACGACTGCCCCGCGGCGACCGGCGAGAGCGGCGACGCCAGCGCGCTGCAGATCAATATCTAAGTGTAGGTATAGGTCTTTGCCCGCGGTTGGACTCTGCACATCCAAGGTTTGACGCAATCGACCCAGCGCATCACTCTCAGCCTTTTGATAGCCCACCTGCCCATGCAGCGTGTCTTCGTAAAAAGCCTCAACGCCACGCTTACCGATAAATTCTGTGGCGCTATATTGCACCGGGTCCACCCGACGAAGATCCTCGTCGCTGAGCCGCCTTACCGATCCCACCGCATGAGCCGCGATTTCGGCATAGGGATAGTGCCGCACAAGTCGGTTGACCACTTCGGTACCGGGCAGGAGGTGTCGATTTACCGCCATTCGCGCTACTTGTTCTTCCGTGAGCGAGTCCACAACCACCAATGGGGCGTCCGGACGCCGGTTCGACTCGACTCGAGAAATCATTTCAGAGCGCTGAGTGTTGGTAAGTTCCAGCAGCGACCCAATGCGTTCAAGGGATTGGGAGGGTTCTGGCATGTTGTCGATAACGAGCGCCAAGGATGAGGCGTTTTGATTATCGGCAAGCAGCCGACCATTGCGATCAAAGATCAGGCCACGCGGTGGCGCGAGGGTTTGTACACGAATGCGGTTATCGTCCGAGCGGATTTTGTAGGTGTCGTGGTTCCAAAGCTGCAGTTCGAGCATGCGATAGATAAGCAATCCCAACATGAGAACGACGAGCACAAATAACGTCGTCGCTCGTCCGACGAAGAGCTCTACTTCGCGGTTTTGATCTTTTATCGAGAGTTCTGGTGCCAAGGTATTGTGCCTTGTTATTGCGGGACAGAGTGCCAGCAAAATTTAGATGCCAAATAATAGACCTTTGATTTTACTCAGATAATGGAGTTTTCGTGGAGATCACTGGCGATGATAAGGGTGACCAATACTGATACTCCATGCTCGATAAAGGGTTTCTGCTATCAGCACTCGTACTAGGTAGTGCGGGAAGGTGAGCGACGACAGCGACAGCTGTTGATCGGCGCGTTCGAGCAGCTCGGGAGCCAAGCCATTTGCGCCACCGACGATAAAGACCACATCCTTACCCAGCTCTCGCCAGCCTTCGAGTTCCCCTGCAAGAGCAGGACTAGAGTAATGCCTGCCCTTCTCATCTAGGGCGATCACCCAGTCGGAGGATTGAATCTTTTCAAGAATTTTCTTGGCCTCGAGGTCGTTGATCTTGCTGCTGTCTTGGTGGTGCTTGGGTGCAGCAATCTCCGTAAGGCTTAGTGGCATCTCCTTGGGCATGCGCTTAGCGTATTCGTCGAAACCCTGGTGAATCCAAGCTGGGCATTTGTTACCGACTGATATCACCCGGAGCTTCATTGGCTAGGGTCGTTAGACTTCTGCTTCTTGATTGCTCAAGGTATCTGAGCTTTGCGGTGCATCGTCTGCGTCGTCTAGGTTGGACCATAGGCGTTCAAGCTCGTAAAAGCTCCGAGCCTCTTCGTTCATCACATGGACGATGACGTCGGCTAGATCCACCAAGACCCAATCGTAGCTTTCTCGACCTTCAATACCCAGTGGCTGCATACCAAGGGCTTTAGAAGATTCGTTTGCCGTATCGACTAATGCCTTAACATGCCTGTTAGATTTACCTGTTACTAACACCATGTAGTCCGTCATGGGGGTTAGTGCCGCCACATCCAGAGTAACAATGTTGACGCCCTTGAGATCCTCAAGAGCGGCAACAACATGATCTCGCAGTTCACTGGCTTTCAAATGATCCCTCCTTCGTGAGGTAAAGATGGTTTCGGTTGATATATGTCCAAACGCTAGCCGACAAGAGCGCCTCAGGGCTCTCTCCCGATTGAGCAAGACAGCGCACCTGGGTCGCTGAAATGTCGAGCATGGGAATGGGAAGAAATACGATACTGCCCGCGCGCGAAGTATCTAAGGATTCAGCCTGAAGCCGATGCTGAAAAGACGCCAGCTGTTGGTCTACTGCGGTGGGCTGTCCAGGTCTTTGCACGACGATCAGGTGAGCGAATTCCACCAGGGTCTGCCAATTTCGCCAGGTCGGCAGGGTGAGGTAGGAATCCATTCCCATGATCCAGCACAACTGGGATCGAGGGTACCGTGCACGGAAATGCCGCAGGGTATCGATGGCGTATGAGCAACCCGGGCGCTGAAGCTCGGTGTCGTCGGCAACCAATGCTGAATGCTCGTCACAAGCGAGCTTGAGCATTTTCCAACGATGGGTATTCGCCGTATTCGGTTGATCGCGGTGCCCGGGGCGGGCAGACAGTACCATGTGCACATGATCGAGCTGCAAATCATGCTTCACTGCCAACGCTGCATGGATATGGCCAAGATGCACAGGGTCGAAGGTGCCACCGTAGAGGCCAATTCTCATAGGCAGATCCAATCGAGAAGCGACTCACGCTGAGGAACATAGAACAAACCGCTAGGCGCCGTCTCGCGCACAATGCTGTGAGCGCTAGCGATGACGGATTTCTCCATGGCCATAAACGACATATTTTTGGGAGGTAAGGCCCTCAAGGCCTACCGGGCCACGAGCATGTATTTTGTCCGTGGAGATTCCAACTTCAGCCCCTAGGCCGTATTCGAATCCATCGGCAAATTGCGTGGAAGCGTTGACCATGACCGAGGCCGAATCCACCTGACCGATAAATGCGCGCGAGTGTGTGTAATTTTCTGTGACGATCACGTCAGTATGCTGGGACCCATATTCGTTAATATGACTAATGGCTTCCTGCAGATCATCAACTATGCGTATGGCCAATATGGGACCAAGGTACTCTTCAACCCAGTCTGCTTCGGTGGCCCCGCGCATTGAGACAGACTGCTGTGCCCGCTCACATCCGCGCAGCTCAATGCCAGCGTCCTGCAGCTTGGCCGACAGGGGCGGCAATACCTGATGCACGACGTCAGCGTGAATCAACAACGTTTCTAGTGCGTTACATACCGCAAGTTTTTCCACCTTCGAGTTGAAGGCAATGGCAACGGCCATTTCAGGATCAGCCTCGGCATCAATGTAGACATGGCAAATGCCGTCGAGATGCTTTATTACCGGGATTCGCGATTCACTGCTGATTCGCTCGATCAAGCCCTTGCCCCCGCGAGGCACAATGACATCGATATGTTTATGCAGCTTAAGTAACTCGCCCACTGCGGCTCTATCTGTGGTGTTTAATAACTGCACGGTAGCACTGGGCAAGCCTGCGGCTTCTAGGCCTTGGGTCACACAGGCGGCAATGGCCTGATTGGAATGAAAAGCCTCAGAGCCACCCCGCAAAATGCAGGCATTGCCTGACTTTAGGGAGAGGCTTGCAGCATCGACGGTAACGTTGGGACGCGACTCGTAAATCATCGCGATTACACCAAGTGGCACACGCATCTTGCCGATTTGAATACCCGTGGGTCGGTAGCTGAAATCACTCATCTCCCCAACGGGATCTTTCAACGCCTCGACCTGCAGAATGCCTTCGATCATTTGATCGATGCCTTTGTCATTCAATAGCAGGCGATCAATCAAAGGTTGATCGATACCGTTTTTTTCAGCGGCAGCCATATCCTTCGCGTTTTCATCACGAATCGGCACCCGCGCCCCATCAACCGCGGTAGCGATTTGTTTTAGCGCGTCTGATTTCGTCGCCGTACTGGCGCTGCCGATAACACGTGAAGCTGCTCGGGCGCGGCGTCCCACGTCTGTAATGTATAAAGCGATTTCGTTTGTCATGACGACATTATAGGGACATTCCTACGCACCACCACCCAAGTGCACTGACACACATTCTGCGCCCCAGGCGAACTGGCTCAGCTGGAGAGCTGCTTAATGATCTCCTGCAGTTCCGACAGGCGCTCCGATGGGTTCGACATTTCTAGCAGCCACTGTTTTAGCTCTGGCGCAACGGGCAGAAGATCCGAAAGCCGATGACTCACTGAGCGATCCTCGGACAAGTCGACCTGAGGATCGAGCTCTTTTATCAGCGGGTGTGACAGTAGGTCTTTGAGCACATTTGTCAGTGTCTCGTATGAATCTGGTAAAGGGTTTGCGGGCTCATGCAGCGAGCGGACGTCGGCACGAACAAGGCCATCAGCCTCGACAGAGGTGCGCAGCACCGAAAATTTTTCACCGCCTCGGGCCACAATGCCCAGCAGGCCATTGTCTGCTTGGTCAAAATCGATGATATGGGCTTCGGTACCCACATCATATATCTGCGGTGCTTTTGACTGATCATCAGCGTCTTTGACATCCAGCACATCTGATCCGTCTTCCAGGAGCACCACGCCGAATGCCCTAGATTCACGCATACACCAGCGCACCATATCGACGTAGCGTGGCTCAAAGATGCGCAGAGGCAGCGTGCCTCCGGGAAACAAAACAGTGCGCAGCGGAAAGAGGGGCATATTGATCAGACGCGTGACGTCCGGATCATCCGGCCCAGTCCTCATACCGCCTGTCGGGTCTATTTGATCCGTCATAACCCACCTCCTGATGTTAGTATCCTCCGCGCCCGAACCCGCAGGACCGTGCATGGACTGGATACAAGTCGTTCTATTGAGCCTGATTCAAGGCTTAACCGAGTTTCTTCCCATATCTAGCTCTGCACACTTGGTGCTACCAGCTCAGCTCACGGATTGGCCGGATCAGGGGTTGGCCTTCGATGTTGCCGTGCACTTCGGGACGCTACTCGCCGTAATCGCCTACTTTCGACAAGATTTGACTCAGATGCTAGCAGCATTTACCCGAGCACCGGCAATGCTGTCCAACCTTGGGTGGAGGCCAACCCTCCAGCAAACAGCGGCTCACGATGAGCACCTAGATCTGGTCTTTAAGCTCGCCCTGGCGACACTACCCGTGGTGATCGCCGGTTTTGCTACCAAGGACATCATCGAAGCAAATCTGCGCACGCTGAGCGTGATTGCAACCACCACGATACTATTTGCCGTCGTTTTATGGATTGCCGATCGGCGACCGGGCAGCCGCAGTCTTGCTAGTTGGTCGGATACCGTTTGGATTGGATTGGCGCAAACTTTGGCCTTGGTGCCCGGCACATCACGTTCAGGTATCACGATCGCCGTTGCGCTTCTGGTGGGCCTAAATCGAGTCGCTGCCGCACGCTTTTCTTTTTTGCTCGCCATACCGACGATTGCGGGTGCGCAATTGCTGCTGACCCTAGACCTGATCTCTGAAGGCAACTCCGTCGATTTGGCACCCATCGCAGTTGGAGGCCTAATAGCCTTTGCCAGCGCCTACCTGAGCATTCACTTCTTTATTCGATTGCTCGATCGCTTCGGCATGATGCCCTATGTGATCTACCGTCTGGTGCTGGGCAGCGTTTTGTTTTGGATCGTCGCCGGCGCCTAGGCCAGGTATCTAGAACGGGATATCGTCCTCGAAGTCATCGTCGGACAGACTTGCTCCCGTTGCCGCTGCTGCACCCCCAGCGGGGCCAGCATTTTGCGAGGCACCAAAGCCACTGGGCGGACTGGCAAAGCCGTCATTCGGTGCAGAGCCGCCGCCGAAGCCGCCGTCGCCCATACTGCCTCGACTGTCGAGCATTTGCAGTTCCCGGGCGTTGATTTCGGTTCGATACTTCTTTTCACCGTTGGCTTCCCAGCTTGAGGTTCGCAAACTGCCCTCGATGTAGACCTTTGAGCCTTTGCGCAGGTACTCGCCGGCAATTTCAGCCAATCGCGCAAAACACACTACATTGTGCCATTCGGTTCGCTCTTGCTGCTCACCGCTCGTGCGGTCTTTCCAGCTCTCAGAGGTTGCAATGCTAAACCGAGTCACCGCACTGCCATTTTGCGCGTAGCGGGTTTCTGGGTCTCGGCCCAAGTTGCCAATCAGCATGACCTTGTTGATGCCTCTCGCCATTGTTGTCTCCGAAGAAAGTTCGACTTGCTAGTGTAGTGCAAAGCCGTTGGCCACCCAATCGCAAATATGCGTTGTTCGATGTACGCCTTATGACTACGGAAGCTAATGTCTGGCTTACGCGATGTCGGCGATCTTGCTGCGCTTGCATGATCAAGCTATGTTGCGTCTCTTTTTGCTGCCACGAGTACCCACGTCTTGGATACGATCGCTGTCCGCGGTGCACGCACCCACAACCTCAAAAATATCGATCTGGACATACCGCGGGATAAGCTCGTAATCATTACCGGCCTCTCGGGGTCTGGAAAATCGTCCTTAGCCTTCGACACCCTTTATGCCGAAGGGCAGCGTCGGTATGTGGAGTCTCTGTCGGCCTATGCCAGGCAATTCTTATCCATGATGGAAAAGCCCGATGTCGATCTGATCGAAGGCCTGTCACCTGCGATTTCAATTGAGCAAAAATCTACCTCTCACAATCCCCGCTCAACCGTGGGCACCATTACCGAGATTTATGACTACCTGCGCCTACTCTTTGCGCGCGTAGGCGAACCGCGATGTCCGACTCACGATTTACCGCTGGATGCACAAACCGTCAGCCAGATGGTGGATCAGGTCATTCAGGGTATGCCTGATCAACGCATCATGGTGTTGGCACCAGTCATCAATGAACGTAAGGGCGAACACCTGCACGTATTCCAGGAACTCATTGGTAACGGTTTCGTGCGTGCACGCATAAACGGTCTAGTGGTGGATTTGGACGATGCGCCGGCCCTAGACAAAAATAAAAAACACACCATTGAGGCTGTGGTGGACCGGGTTCGTGTGAAGGACGACATTGCTCAGCGTCTGGCCGAGAGTTTTGAAACCGCGCTGAATTTATCTGACGGCGTCGCCCATGTGATTGATATGGACGACGATGCGCTGCCGGCAACCATATTCTCCGCTCGCTTTGCCTGCCCTACCTGCGGCTATTCGATTGCAGAAATTGAACCAAGAATGTTCTCTTTCAACAATCCTGCTGGCGCCTGCACCAGTTGCGACGGACTTGGCGTGACCCAGTTTTTTGATCCGGACCTTGTGGTGGCTGATGACGAGCTAACCTTGGCCGAGGGTGCCATTCGAGGTTGGGACCGCCGCAACGTTTACTACTTCCACATGCTCAGCTCAATCGCCGAGCACTACGGTTTTGATGTGGAAGTGCCATTCAACAAGCTCAGCAAAAACACCGCGAGATAATCCTCAACGGCAGTGGTCGCCAACGAATCGACTTCAGCTACGTCAATGATCGCGGTGATATCATCAAACGCACTCATCGATTTGAAGGAGTATTACCCAATATGGCGCGCCGATTCCGCGAAACGGAATCCAGCATGGTGCGAGAAAACCTGCAAAAGTTCATGCGGGTAACACACTGCCCCAGCTGCGCGGGAACCCGCCTGCGAGAAGAGTCGCGCCACGTCTTTGTGGGCAAAAGCAACCTACCGAACATTACTGAGCAGTCCATTGCTGAAACCCTCGAACACTTCAACAAACTCAAGCTGAAGGGTCAGCGCGCCACAATTGCAGACAAAATTCTTAAAGAAATCAAAGCCAGACTTCAGTTTTTGGTAGATGTCGGGCTGAATTACCTAACGCTTGATCGCAGTGCAGAGACGCTATCCGGAGGCGAGGCCCAACGTATTCGCCTGGCCAGCCAAATTGGCGCGGGATTGGTCGGCGTGATGTATATACTCGATGAGCCCTCAATTGGCTTACATCAGCGTGACAACGAGCGGCTGCTGAAGACCTTGGAGCATCTGCGGGATTTGGGTAATACCGTGGTAGTGGTTGAGCATGACGAAGAGGCCATGCGTAAGGCCGACTACCTGATCGATATCGGCCCCGGCGCCGGAGTGCATGGCGGCCAAGTGGTCGCCGCAGGTTGCTACGAGGACATCTTGAGCAACAAAAATTCGGTTACCGGGCAGTATTTGAGTGGCACGAAACAGATCGCTGTGCCGAAAAAGCGCAACGCGCCAGACCCGAAGAAAATGCTCAGCTTGACTGGCGGGAACGGTAACAACCTCAACAATGTGTCATTAAGTATTCCTTGCGGCCTGCTCACCTGCGTGACCGGCGTCTCTGGATCTGGCAAATCAACCCTGATTAATCACACCCTATACCCGATTGCCGCAACCGCCCTGAACAAGGCGACGACGCTCAAGCCCCGTCCCTATGACGCCATTGACGGTCTAGAGCATTTGGACAAGGTGGTGGACATAGATCAGAGCCCCATTGGCAGGACCCCACGTTCAAACCCTGCCACCTATACCGGTCTGTTCACGCCGATTCGAGAGCTGTTTGCGCAGGTACCCGAGGCCCGCGCCCGAGGTTACAAACCGGGGCGCTTCAGCTTCAATGTAAAGGGTGGACGCTGTGAAGCGTGCCAGGGCGACGGCCTGATTAAGGTTGAGATGCATTTTTTGCCCGACATTTACGTGCCTTGCGATACCTGCTCGGGCAAGCGCTATAACCGGGAAACCCTGGATATTCGCTACAAGGGCAAAAACATCAATGAAGTGCTCGACATGACGGTAGAGGATGCGGCGGAGTTTTTCGCTCCTGTACCCATGCTGGCACGAAAGCTCGAAACGCTGAAAGATGTTGGCCTGTCCTATATTCGTCTCGGTCAATCCGCCACAACGTTGTCTGGGGGAGAAGCCCAGCGCATCAAACTATCGAGAGAACTGTCTAAGCGAGATACCGGTAGCACCCTCTATATTCTGGATGAGCCTACAACGGGGCTGCACTTTCACGATATTGCGCAACTGCTAGATGTACTGCATCGACTTAGAGACGACGGCAATACCATTGTAGTGATTGAGCACAATTTAGACGTGATCAAAACCGCCGATTGGATTGTGGATCTCGGCCCCGAGGGCGGCTCTGGTGGCGGTGAGATTATTGCGACAGGCACGCCTGAGCAGGTAGCGAAAATTAAGAAGTCCCACACGGGACGTTTTTTGAAAGAGACGCTTGCTTAACGTACTGGGCGAGTCGTCAGCATCTCGCTGAGTCCCCGCGCCTTGAGACGGTAAAGAGACTAACTGCTGGGCAAGCAAGCTCGCAGAGCACTTGTGCACAACTGCACATTTTCTTGCCGTGCGGAGTAGCCCATCAACCCTATGCGCCAGACCTTGCCAGCGAAGGCGCCGAGACCCGCGCCGATTTCGAGGTTAAATTGCTGCAGCAGTTGCTTGCGAACAGCTGCCTCGTCAACGCCCTCTGGCACTTTCACAAGGTTTAGCTGAGGCAATCGATAGGAGGCATCGACGACAAACTCCAAACCGAGTCCGCTCAAATTTTCATAAAGAGATGCATGCATTGTGCGATGCTTTTCCCATGACTGCTCGAGGCCCTCTTCTTTCACCATGAGCAGCGCTTCATGCAGCCCGTACATAGCATTCACAGGCGCGGTATGGTGATAGGTACGGCCGCCGCCCTGGCCACCTTCCCAATAAGCCATGAGCAGAGAAACATCTAAAAACCAGCTTTGAACTGGTGTATTGCGCGCCTTAACTCGGTCTGCGGCGGCTTGGCTGAACGTGATGAGGCTTATACCGGGAGGCGCTGAAAGACACTTCTGAGTGCCTGAATAAGCAACGTCTGCCTGCCACTCGTCCACGTTCAGCTCAACGCCGGCTAAGCCTGTGACGGAGTCAACGATAGTCAGACAGCCCTGTTCTTTTGCGAGACCGCACAGGGTTTTCACGTCACTGCATACACCCGTCGATGTCTCTGCGTGTACGAAGCCGACAATTTTCGCGTCGGGATTTTCTTGCAAAGCTGTGCGCAGTTTTTCAGGGTCAACTTGGATACCCCACTCGTCTTCCACGGTGACTAGCTCACCACCCATGCGTCTGACGTTTTCCGCCATGCGCATACCGAAGACGCCATTTATGCAGACGATGGCCTTGTCGCCGGGTTCCAGCAGGTTGGCATAGGCCGCTTCCATGGCTGCAGAGCCAGGCGCCGACAAAGGTAATGTCAGTGTATTGGACGTGCGAAAGGTATATCGCATCAGGTCCTTGATCTCTTCCATCAACCCAACAAATTCAGGGTCGAGATGGCCGATAGTCGCTTTCCCCATGGCCCCTAGAACGCGCGGATGGACGTCAGACGGACCGGGGCCCATCAAGGTGCGAGGCGTCGGGTGAAAGCTTGTATTCATAGGTGTTTAGCCGTCTTTCTTTTCTTCGTCAGATTCATGTTCTGTACTCGACTCTTCAGCTTGGGCCTCGGCGCTGTCTTCTGGGGCCTGGGCAGTCGATTCTTCAGCTGACTCTTCGGCAGCTTCTTCAACCGCCGCCTCTTCAGTGACTGTTTCTTCAGCCGCTGTTTCCGCAACAGGCTCAACTGTCTCTTCTACGGTCTCCGCCGCTGCGGGCAGGGCCTGAGCGTTGGCGTAATCTTCATCTAATTCGTCAGCAATAATGGGGCGACCAACCAACTCGATGTATGCCATGGGTGCAGCGTCGCCCGTACGAAAGCCGCACTTAAGAATGCGAGTGTAGCCGCCGGGACGATCTTGATAACGCGGACCGTGCTCTGTGAACAACTTACCAACTGCTGACTTGCTGCGCATGCGCGAAAAGGCCAGACGACGGTTAGCGACTGAATCTTCCTTGGCCAACGTGATTAACGGCTCCACGACGCGTCTGAGTTCCTTGGCCTTGGGCAGCGTCGTCTTGATCACTTCACTTTCGATCAGCGAAGCAGCCATACTGCTAAACATCGCTTTGCGATGTGAGCTGTTTCGGTTTAACTGTCTGCCACTCTTTCGATGACGCATTGTTCGTTCCTGTCGCTATGGTTCGCGTTTCACAACGCAATAATCGTGTTCGTTCTTAACCGATATTGTCTAAAGGCGTCCGCCGTGCAAATTCGCGGGGGGCCAATTTTCTAGGCGCATGCCCAGGGCCAATCCGCGTGAAGCCAGCACATCTTTGATTTCGGTCAGAGACTTTTTACCCAGATTTGGTGTCTTCAAAAGCTCTACTTCCGTGCGCTGAATCAAGTCGCCAATGTAGTAGATGTTCTCTGCTTTAAGGCAGTTCGCTGACCGGACAGTCAGCTCAAGATCATCCACCGGTCTGATCAGAATTGGATCGACCTCGTCTTCTTTTTCTTCAACGATCTGCTCTTTTTCGTTGTCGAGATCGACAAAAACAGCAAGCTGATGCTGAAGAATGGTGGCAGCGCGTCGAATAGATTCCTCAGGGTCAATCGTGCCGTTGGTCTCGAGATCGAGAACCAGCTTGTCAAGGTCAGTGCGCTGCTCGACACGCGTGCTTTCTACGCTGTACGCGACCCGGCGCATTGGACTGTAGGAAGCATCGAGGCGCAGTGTGCCGATGGTGCGAGATTCTTCTTCGGGATCGGAAATGGAGTCCACGGGCACATAACCGCGCCCACGCGTCACCCGTGCCTCAATGCGAATTGAGCCTTTTTCGTTCAAATTGCAAACCACATGGTCAGGGTTAGCAATTTCAATATCTTCGGTGAGCTGAAAATCACCGGCTAAAACGGCGCCCGCACCTTCTTTGCTTAGGGTGATCACACCCTCTTCTTGGTTGTGCATGACGATGCTGATGTCTTTAAGGTTCAGCAGAATGTCGATGACGTCTTCTTGCACACCTTCCATCGTGCTGTACTCGTGCAGCACTCCATCGATTTGCACTTCAGTGATCGCGCAGCCTGGCATGGAAGACAGCAAAATGCGGCGAAGGGTGTTCCCCAGCGTATGCCCGAATCCGCGCTCAAGAGGCTCCAAGGTAACCTTGGCGCTGAATGGGCTATCGGACTGCACATTAATTTGTTGTGGTGTTAGAAATTCATTAACAAGCTGTGACATATGGTGTCTCCCACAAACGCCAAACTAGGCGTGACGAAAATTACTTGGAGTAAAGCTCTACGATGAGGTTTTCATTAATCTCAGCGGGCAGCTCTTCGCGGTCTGGGAGGCGCTTGAAAGTACCCTCCATCTTTTCTGCGCTTACCTCAACCCAGTCGACCTGTCCGCGCTGGGCGGCCAACTGCAGGGCTGCCTGAATGCGCAGCTGACCTTTGGATTTTTCCGCCACCGCAACGATGTCGTCAGCCCTTACCTGATAAGAGGCAATGTTCACGATGCCGCCATTAACGGTGATGGCCTTATGCGAAACCAGCTGTCGGCTTTCTGCACGTGTAGAGCCATAACCCATGCGATAGACAACGTTATCTAGCCGACTCTCTAACAGTTTCAGCAAATTCTCGCCGGTTGCGCCTTTTCTGCGATCCGCCGCTTTGTAGTAATTGCGAAACTGCTTCTCAAGCACGCCATAAATGCGGCGCACTTTCTGTTTTTCACGCAACTGGATTGCGTAGTCTGAGAGGCGACCACGGCGAATGCCATGTTGACCCGGTGCATTGTCGATTTTGCACTTGGAGTCGATCGGGCGGACGCCGCTCTTCAAGAAGAGATCGGTACCCTCTCGACGACTGAGTTTGAGTTTTGGACCTAAATACCGGGCCATACATTTATCTCCGTGAGTATTCTTCTAGCCAGTTCGCTGCCGTTTCAGCGCTAAACGCGACGACGCTTTGGCGGGCGACAGCCGTTGTGTGGAATCGGTGTCACATCGGCGATGCTGTTTATCTTTAGACCTGCGGCGTTAATCGCTCGCACGGCTGATTCTCGACCTGGGCCTGGGCCCTTTACAAAGACATCAACGCTCTTCATACCGAATTCAACGGCTACATTGCTGGCACGTTCTGCGGCAACCTGCGCTGCAAAGGGCGTGCTCTTGCGAGAGCCACGAAAGCCTGAGCCTCCAGACGTTGCCCAGCTAAGCGCATTACCTTGCCGATCAGTAATGGTAATGATCGTGTTGTTGAACGATGCATGGATATGGGCCAAGCCATCTACCACGACACGTTTTGCTTTCTTTTTTTCCGCCATATCTACTTATCCTGATCTTTTACGCTACTTGCGGATCGGTCGGCGCGGACCCTTACGGGTGCGTGCATTGGTTCGAGTACGTTGTCCATGTACTGGCAGATGACGGCGATGACGCATACCGCGATAGCAACCCAGATCCATCAAACGTTTGATGTTCATGGAACTTTCGCGGCGTAAGTCGCCCTCTACCGTGCGTTGGGCGACTTCGTTACGAATCGCATCCAAGCTCGCCTCGTCAAGCTCGCCGATTTTCTCATCGGGTCTCACACCTGCGGCATCGCAGATTTTCAGCGCCGTCGTGGCGCCGATACCAAAGATATAAGTCAGCGATACTCGCGCATGCTTATTATCCGGGATGTTGATTCCGGCAATACGTGCCATCTATTTGCTCCGTCTTACACTTAAAGTCATAGCTACCAATTACCCTTGGCGTTGCTTATGACGAGGTTCGGCACTGCAAATAACGCGCACTACGCCATGGCGTTTGACGATTTTGCAGTTCCGACAAATTTTCTTTACTGATGCTCTAACTTTCATAGTCCCAACCTGCTGTGGCGGTTATCGCCGCTTTCCATAGTTTTGGATCTTGGACTTCTCCATGAGCTTCGCGTACTGGCTGCTCATGAGGTGCGACTGCACCTGGGCCATAAAGTCCATGGCCACAACAACGACAATCAAGACTGCCGTGCCGCCAAGCTGAAAGGAGGTATCAAAAAACACCACCATAAATTCCGGCAACAAGCAGACCAAGGTCACGTAAAGCGATCCAAAAACCGTTAGGCGAGTGATGACGTCATCAATGTACTTAGACGTTTGAGCCCCGGGGCGAATACCGGGTACATAGGCACCTTGGCGCTTTAGGTTATCCGCAACGTCCTTTGGATCGAACATGATGGCGGTATAAAAGAAGCTGAAAAATATGATTCCCGCAGCAAACATCATGATGTAAAGCGGCTGTCCGGGTGACAGTACCAACGCAATTTGCTGCAGTGCCCCCATGCCGGGGTTGCTGCCGAACCAGCTAGCCATGGAAGCCGGTGCGAGCAGCAGGCTGGAGGCAAAAATAGCCGGGATGACGCCAGCCATATTGATCTTCAATGGCAGATGACTGCTTTGGGCCTGCACCATACGCCGACCCTGCTGGCGTTTGGCATAGTTTACGGTGATTCGGCGCTGGCCACGTTCTACGCGAACCACAAACCATACAACGGCGACTGCAAGAGCGCCCATTACCAGGAGAGCGATGATGTTGATGTTGCCCAATCGCGCTGCTTCAAACATCTGCCCTATCGCAGCGGGGAACCCCGAAACAATACCTGAAAAAATCAGCAGCGAGATTCCGTTGCCCACTCCGCGCTCGGTGATTTGTTCGCCGAGCCACATCATAAAAATAGAGCCGGTCACCAGCGTAAGTGCCGCAACGAACAAGAACGTCAGGCCGGTATCAAACGCGAGCCCCTGGTTCCCCAAGGTGACCGCAAGGGAGGTGCCCTGAATTAGTGCAATACCCAAGGTTAGATATCGGGTCGCCTTTGTAATTTTACGGCGCCCGGCTTCCCCTTCTTTGCGCCACTGCTGGAACTGTGGCCACATCATGGTCAGCAAGTTCATGATAATGCTGGCGGTAATGTAGGGGATAACGCCCAGAGCCAGAATACTCATGCGCTCCCAGGCTCCGCCGGAGAACATATTAAACAGTTCGAGAATGCCGCCCTGATTTTGATTGAACAGGGCCTGGAGCTGACTTGGGTCTATTCCAGGTACCGGGATGTGCGTGCCCACGCGATAAACCAGTAGCGCAAACAAGACGAACAGAAGCCGGCTGCGGAGTTCGGCAACTCCCGCCTGATTTCCTGCCAGTTGATTGGCAATCTCTTCTTGATTACGTGACATGTAAGTTCTTCAGTTCGTCGCTATTCTCTGTTGTCTGCCGTACGCGCTAAGCCGTCTCGGCAGGCTTCTCTTTTTTCTGCAGTCGACCTTTTTCTGGCAGGCTAATGTCTATGACCTGCCCGCCGGCCGCTTCAATCGACGCTCGGGCGCCCTTGGTGACGGCAATATGTGCATCTTCGACTTTGAGCGCTTTGCCGACTTCGCCGGATAACATGATGCGAGCGCGCTTCATGTCTCTGCGGACTACGTTGGCAGCTTTTAGGCTGTCCAAATTAACAACATCGCCCTTTACCTTGTTCAACTCGCTAAGCCGCACTTCCGCGGTGACCAAGCCAATTCGCGAGCGAAAACCAAACTTAGGTATACGCATCTGCAACGGTAACTGTCCGCCCTCGAAACCGGGTCGAACACCACCCCCTGAACGCGCCTTCTGGCCTTTCTGACCATGAGCGGCAGTTTTGCCAAAGCCTGAACTTTGACCGCGCCCTACACGACGCTTGGCTTTTTTGCTGCCTGCCGCCGGATGCAAATCATTCAGATGCATTACCCTTCTCCCTCGACGCGAACCATGTAGTTGACGCGATTAATCATGCCCCGCACCGCAGGGGTATCTTCTAACGTGACCGTATGACCAATACGACGCAAACCCAGCCCGGCTACACAAGCTTTATGGCTCTTAAGCCGACCAATTGGGCTCTTTGTCAGGGTCACCCTTACTGTTTTGTCACTCATCTGGCTTTCCTTGATACCTGTTCATTCCGCATACGCGATTCAACCGCGCAGACGAAATTGCCTGCCTTAGGCAACGACTGAGTCGATGTCCTTGCCGCGCTTCTCTGCTACCCGCGCTGGCGACTTGGTTCCTGTTAGGGCTTTAAACGTTGCCTGCACCACATTGACCGGGTTCGTCGAGCCATAGCACTTGGCCAAGACGTTTTGAACGCCAGCGGCCTCCAACACTGCACGCATGGCACCACCGGCGATTACGCCTGTACCTTCTGATGCAGGCTGCATGTAGACCTTGGACGCAGAGTGCCTGGCGGTTGTCGCATACCAAAGCGTATCGCCATCTAAGTCCACTTCGACCATGTTACGGCGCGCGGCTTCCATGGCCTTTTGAATCGCAGTCGGCACTTCTCGCGCCTTACCGCGACCAAAGCCCACCTTGCCATTGCCATCGCCAACGACGGTCAATGCGGTAAAACCGAATATACGGCCGCCCTTGACTACTTTGGCAACCCGGTTCACTTGAACCAATTTTTCGATCAGTCCCTCTTCGCGAATCTCTTCGGTATACGCCATCTAAAACTCCAGTCCACCTTCTCGGGCAGCGTCGGCGAGTGCCTTGACGCGACCGTGATATTTAAACCCTGAACGATCAAATGCGACTTCGCTAACGCCCTGAGCTTTCGCTCTTTCGGCGATCAGCGTGCCGACTTTTGCAGCCGTCTCAACATTGCCCGTGGGGCCTGAACGCAAATCTGCATCCAGCGTGCTTGCCTGCGCTAAGATGGTTCCACCGTCCGGGGAAATCACTTGAGCGTATATGTGCTTCGGGGTACGGCAAACGGACAATCGAGTCGCGCCCAACTCGCGCATCTTCATGCGGCTGCGTCGTGCTCGTCTCAATCTGCTTACTTTCTTTTCGTTCATCGCTTTTTCTTAACCTGATCTCTCGTTTGATCTGCTTGCGTCTAATCTGTCTTCAGACCGACTTGCCGCCCATCGCTCGCTGGCAAAGGACTTGGCCTATCCAACCCTTACTTCTTCTTAGCTTCCTTGCGCCGCACATACTCATCGGCATATCGCACGCCCTTGCCTTTGTATGGCTCTGGCGGGCGGAATGCGCGAATTTCAGCGCATACTTGGCCAACGCGCTGTTTGTCGACGCCGCTGATCACAATTTCAGTCTGGCTCGGAGTCTCTGCGCTGATGCCTTCCGGCAGGGTGTATTCCACCGGGTGGGAGAATCCGAGCTGCAGCGTTAGCTTGTTGCCCTGGGCCTGCGCTCGGTAACCGACGCCCTGCAGTTCGAGCTTCTTCGAAAACCCCTCGGTAACCCCTGTAACCATGTTCTGAACGATGGCGCGCATGGTCCCTGCCATCGCCGTGGCACCGCGCTCTTCGCTTTTAGCGCGCACCTTTAATTCGCTCTCTTCTTGCACGAGTTCAACTAGGTCATGGATGGCAAAGCCCATTTCGCCCTTCGCGCCCTTCACGGCAATACCCTGACCGCTGAGCTTTACCTCAACACCAGATGGAAGCGCGACTGGACTGTTCGCTACGCGTGACATGGCGTTCTCCTAAAATACTGTGCAGAGCACTTCACCGCCGATGCCGTGGGCACGGGCGGCTTTATCAGTCATAACACCCTTGTTAGTGCTGACGATGGCAATGCCGAGTCCGCCGCGCACCTTCGGTATGTCATTACTCTCTTTGTAAATTCGTAGCCCCGGTCGGCTAACGCGGTCTATCTCTTCAATAACCGGGCCACCGTTGTGATACTTCAACTGCACCGTGATCTGGGCTTTTACTTCATCTGAAACGGTATAACCCTCAATGAAGCCCTCGCTAACCAAGACGTCAAGAATCGCGCACTTTGCTTTTGAGTGCGGCATTTGAACGTCTACATGGCCTGCCATCTGGGCGTTGCGGACGCGGGTCAGCAGGTCTGAAATGGGATCTTGCATCGTCATGATTTATTTCCTACCAGCTTGCCTTGACCAGACCCGGAACATCGCCGCGCATTGCCGCTTCGCGAAGCATGTTGCGCGATAGTCCGAATTTTCGATAAACCGCATGAGGACGACCAGTGAGTCCGCATCGACGCTGTTGTCGCGACCGGCTCGCGTCTCTTGGCTGCGCCTGCAGTTTTAGCTGGGCCTCCCAACGCTCTTCATCGCTAACGTTTCTGTCGGCAATGATTGCTCGGAGCGCATCTCGCTTGGCACCGTACTTAGCTCGTGCCCGGGTGCGCTTCTTTTCTCGTTCGATCATGGATCGTTTAGCCATTCTTAGCCTCTTATCCCGCTAATTCTATGAACGGAACGGAAACTTGAACGCTTTCAATAGTTCAAGTGCCGCTTCATTTGTTTGTGCTGTGGTGGTCACGCAGATGTCCATGCCACGAATTTTGTCGATCTTGTCGTAATCGATTTCCGCGAAAACGATTTGCTCGGTGATACCCATGCTGAAGTTGCCGCGACCGTCAAAGGCCTTCGGGTTTAGTCCACGAAAATCACGTATGCGAGGAATCGCGATATCCACGAGACGCTCGATAAAGTCGTACATGCGCTCACTGCGCAGGGTGACCTTGCAGCCAATGGGATAGCCTTCGCGAATTTTGAATCCTGCTTCAGACTTGCGTGCCAGACAGATCACCGGTTGCTGGCCCGCAATTGCCGTCATATCCGTTACTGCGGATTCCATCACTTTGCGGTCGGCAATAGCTTCGCCCACACCCATGTTCAGTGTGACCTTGGTGATCTTTGGCACAGCCATTGGGTTTGCGATTCCCAAATCTTTTTGCAGCTGCGGCCGGATCTCACTGCGGTAACGTTCGTATAATTTACCCATTGCTATTCATCAATCTCTTTGCCGTTGGACTTAAAGATACGTACTTTGCGTCCCTCTTCGATTTTCAAACCTATACGGTCAGCCTTTTCGGCCTCGTGGTTCCAAATGGCAACATTTGAAGCCTGAATCGGCGCCTCTTGAGGCACGATGCCTCCTTGGTCACCGGAATTTGGGTTCGGGCGCTTATGCTTCTTCACCATATTGATGCCTGAAACCATCAAACGACCGTCTTTGAGCACACGCAGCACTTCACCACGTCGGCCCTTGTCACGACCAGCGATCACGATCACTTCGTCATTTTTTTTGATCTTCAACATGCCGTTATCTCTTACGAATCTCTTCTCAACTCATTCCAATCACGTAAACGCTGACCGCCTACTACCTAAAGAACTTCGGGTGCCAACGAGACGATGCGCATAAAACGCTCGGATCTAAGCTCGCGAGTCACCGGCCCAAAGATACGGGTGCCGATGGGCTGCTTATTGGCGTTCAACAAAACCGCTGCGTTTTGATCAAACTTGATCAAAGAACCGTCTTGACGGCGCACGCCCTTACGAGTGCGAACCACAACGGCGTCCATGACCTGCCCCTTTCGGACCCTGCCACGAGGAATTGCTTCCTTCACCGTCACCTTAATAATGTCTCCGATACCGGCGTAACGGCGGTGACTGCCGCCCAGCACCTTGATGCACTGGACTTTGCGAGCCCCGCTGTTATCAGCGATTTCCAGCATTGTTTCTGTCTGAATCATGGCTCGTTAGACTCCCGTAGATCGAACGTCAATGCTCTGCAGCGTCCAAGTCTTTGTCTTGGAAAGGGGACGGCACTCCACTACGGTTACCGTATCGCCCACGTTGCAATCGTTGTTTTCATCGTGCGCGTGAATCTTCGACGACTTCCGCACAAACTTGCCGTAGACCGGGTGCTTCACCCGACGCTCTACCTTCACAGTAATGCTCTTTTCCATGCGATCACTGACCACGACGCCTGATACGGCGCGCGGGTTGCTCGCTTTCACCTCTGGGGCATCAGACATCTTGCGTCTCCTTCATCACTGTTTTGACTCGAGCGATATCGCGACGTACCTCTTTTAGCAGGTGGGTCTGGCCCAACTGCCCGCTGGCTCTTTGCATGCGCAGCGAGAAATGCTCTCGCTGCAAACGCAAAATCTCCGCCTGCAGCTCGTCCTTACTTTTTTCTCGAATTTCTTGGACCTTCATTACATCGCCGTCCGTTTCACGAATACTGTTTTGAATGGCAGCTTTGCCGCGGCGAGGCTTAATGCTTCGCGCGCCACATCTTCGGGCACTCCCTGCATCTCGTAGAGCACTTTGCCCGGCTGAATCAATGCAACCCAGTACTCGACGCTGCCCTTGCCCTTTCCTTGGCGGACTTCCAGAGGCTTCTTGGTAATTGGCTTGTCTGGAAACACGCGGATCCAAATTTTGCCGCCACGACGAATACGACGCGTCATGGCCCGACGACCAGCCTCAATTTGGCGCGCTGTCATTCGACCTCGACCAACGGCTTTTAAGCCAAACTCGCCAAAGCTGACTTTGGAGCCTCGCAATGCCAGACCGCGATTGCGGCCCTTGTGCATCTTTCTAAATTTCGTTCTTTTCGGCTGTAACATCTTCGTTCTTAACTATCTGATACTTGCCCCGCTCACACGGGCTGATCTTGTCCTGTAACTTGTCTATCCCTGCGGCGACGCGGCTGGCGGGTTTGATCCGATCACTTCACCCTTAAATATCCAAACCTTGATGCCTAAGATTCCGTACGTGGTTTCCGCCTCATACGTCGCGTAGTCGATGTCTGCCCGCAACGTATGCAGGGGCACTCGTCCTTCGTGATAGACCTCGGACCGAGCGATTTCCGCGCCGCCCAGGCGACCGGCAACACGTACCTTGATCCCTTCCGCACCCAAGCGCATGGCGTTTTGGATCACCCGGCGCATGGCGCGACGAAACTGCACCCGGCGCTCTAATTGCTGGGCAACATTTTGTGCAACCAAGACTGCATCGAGTTCAGGCTTACGAATTTCTTCGATGTTGATGTGAACAGGTACACCCATACGCTTGGAAAGTTCCTTGCGCAGCTTATCGACGTCCTCACCTTTTTTACCGATAACAATACCGGGACGTGCGGTGTGGACCGTTACCCGAGCGGTTTGCGCTGGCCGCGCAATCTCAATCCGACCTACGGAAGCGTCAGCGAGGCGCTTGCGCAGGTATTGACGCACTTCCAAGTCATTAAGCAGATAGTCTGCATAACTCTTTTTGTCCGCATACCAGACTGAGGTGTGATCCTTGACGATGCCAAGGCGAATACCGGTTGGATGTACTTTTTGACCCATACTGTTCTCTTATTCCGTATCCGATACCGTCACTGTGATGTGACAGCTACGCTTTAAAATTCGGTCTGCTCTTCCTTTCGCGCGTGGACGTATGCGCTTCATCGTCATGCCTTCGTTGACATAGATCTCTGAAATTCGCAGATCGTCTACGTCAACACCCTCATTGTGCTCGGCATTGGCTATGGCGGACTCAACCGTTTTCTTCACGAGTACCGCACCCTTCTTCGTACTGAAGTTAAGGATATCTAGGGCATCTGCCACGGGTTTGCCGCGCACCTGATCAGCCACTAGCCGCACTTTTTGCGGAGAAATTTGTAGGCGTTTTGCTATGGCACTGACTTGCATCGTCTTCCTCTGATTCCTTCGCCGCTTTAGCGCTTGGCTTTCTTATCTGCCGCGTGACCGCGATAGGTTCGCGTTGGCGCAAATTCGCCTAACTTGTGGCCTACCATGTCTTCATTGATCACCACCGGTACATGCTGGCGACCGTTGTAGATAGCGATCGTGAGCCCGACCATTTCTGGCATGACCATGGAGCGTCGTGACCAAGTTTTTATGGGTCGGCGCTCGTTGTTTTCGACTGCTTTCTCGACCTTCTTCAACAGATGAGTGTCGACGAAGGGGCCTTTAAATAGTGATCTAGGCACTTACCGCTCTCCTTTAACGCTTGCTTAGCGCTTGCCGCGACGACGAACGATAAGATCGTCAGTGCGCTTGTTCTTTCTGGTCTTGTGTCCCTTCGTTGGAACACCCCAAGGTGTCACCGGGTGACGTCCGCCAGAGGTCTTACCCTCACCACCACCATGAGGGTGATCTACTGGGTTCATCGCCACACCGCGAACGGTAGGTCTTACGCCGCGCCAGCGCTTCGCACCGGCCTTACCCAAGGAACGTAGGCTGTGCTCGCTGTTGCCCACTTCACCGAGAGTCGCACGGCACTCGCTCAGTACCCGGCGCATCTCGCCAGAGCGCATACGCAGCGTTGCGTAACTGCCCTCTCTCGCTACTAGCTGACAGGAGCCGCCGGCACTGCGAACCATTTGCGCGCCCTTACCGGGCTTCAACTCCACACAGTGGATCACGCTGCCTACGGGGATATTTCGAATGGCCAATGCATTGCCGGGCTTAATCGGTGAGGATGGCCCACTCATGATGGGGTCACCCGCATGCACGCCCTTGGGCGCGATAATGTAGCGGCGCTCGCCATCGGCATACTTCAAAAGAGCGATGTTGGCGGTTCGGTTGGGGTCGTACTCCAAGCGCTCGATTACAGCCGGGATACCGTCCTTGCTGCGCTTCCAATCGATTGTTCGATAGTGCTGTTTGTGGCCACCCCCGCGATGACGTGTGGTAATACGCCCGGCGTTGTTACGACCGCCGGATTTTTTCTGCGGGCTGATCAGGGCTTTATGCGGCGCCCCTTTGTGCAGCTCCGAATCTACGACCTTGACGACGAAACGGCGCCCTGCGGAGGTTGGTTTTGCCTTTACAACTGCCATGCCTTAACCCTTATTCCGCCACCATGTAGTCGAGCTCTTGGCCCGCAGCTACTGTGACGTATGCTTTTTTCCAATTCTTTTTCCGTGACATACCGCGCATGGTGCGGCGCAGCTTGCCTTTAACGTTTGCTGTGGTCACCTTGGTGACAGACACGCTAAAAATGCTCTCGACTGCAGCGCGGATCTCGACCTTGGTCGCGTCCGGCGCAACTTTGAATGCGTATTGATTCGCCAGTTCGCCTTGCACAGATACCTTTTCAGTAATGTGCGGCTCTCGCAGCACCGTAAAAATACGTTCCTGGTTCATGCGAGCACCTCTTCTAACTTCTTCAGCGCTGGGACCGTGATCAGCACTTTTTCGTAGCTGATCAGACTGACAGGATCTATGCCTTCGACATCGCGTACATCAATGCTTTTGACGTTGCGAGACGCCAGGTACAGGTTCTCGTCGACTTCTTCCGTGACGATCAACGCGCCTGATATATCTAATTCTTTCAACTTGCCAAGCAAAGTCCTGGTCTTTGGGGCTTCAACCGAGAATGACTCAATCGCGACCAGTCGCTCTTGGCGAATCAGTTCAGATACGATGCACTGTAGTGCGCCGCGATACATTTTGCGGTTGACCTTGGTGGAGTGGTCTTGCGGCTGTGCCGCGAACGTTACGCCACCAGATCGCCAGATTGGTGAGCGTGTGGTACCTGCTCTTGCGCGGCCTGTGCCTTTCTGCCGCCATGGCTTCTTGCCGCCGCCACTGACTGCAGAGCGATTTTTGTGCGCGCGCGAGCCTTGACGAGCACCTGCCATATAAGCCACGACGACTTGATGCACGAGGGCTTCGTTATATTCACGGCTGAAAGCGGTGTCTGCGACTTCTACGCTGCCGCCGTCTACTGCGAGGTTCAAATTCATTTCGCATCTCCTGAGCCTGCACGTGCTTTAACAGCAGGCCGTATGCAAACGTCACCGCCCGGCGCACCCGGTACCGCTCCCTTGACCATGATCAGGTTGCGTTCCGCGTCTACGCGAACGATTTCTAAATTCTGCGTGGTGACACGGGCTGCACCCATGTGACCGGACATCTTTTTGCCTTTAAATACGCGCCCTGGCGTCTGGCATTGTCCAATGGAGCCCGGTGCGCGGTGAGAGATCGAGTTGCCGTGGGTATTATCTTGGCCGCGAAAGTTCCAGCGCTTAATCGTTCCCGCGTAGCCCTTACCCTTTGAAGTGCCTTGTACGTCGACGATTTGTCCGGCCTCAAACTGCTCGACGGAAAGCTCGCCACCCAGTTCAACCTCGCCAACTTCGTCTACGCGAAACTCCCAAAGACCGCGTCCACTGCCCGCGTTCGCTTTGGCAAAATGACCTGCCATTGCCTTTGTGACGCGGCTACGGCGACGCTCGCCGGTGGTTACCTGAATTGCAGCATAACCATCGCGATCCAGGCTCTTCACCTGAGTGACGCGATTTGGTTCCGCTTCAATGACCGTTACTGGAACGGACTCACCTTCTTCATTGAAGATTCGGGTCATACCACTTTTTTTACCAATCAATCCAATTGCCATTGGCTTTCCTACCTTCAGCGTTCTTGCAGTGTTGTACCGGCTGCGCTTCAACGGCGTGCAGGCTTTTTGTCCTCTGCCTCCCGCATGGGTAGAGGATAAAAGCCCGGCTTACGCCCTACGCTGACTCCCTATCGGAGTCTTTTGGTATCAAACAATAAAAAGCTGCCTGGCCATTACTGGCGAGACAGCTTCAACTCAATTCAAACTAATCTGTACTTCAACCCCTGCCGCCAAATCGAGCTTCATCAGCGCGTCTACGGTTTTTTCGGTTGGCTCTACAATATCTAGGAGTCTTTTATGGGTGCGAATTTCATACTGGTCGCGCGCGTCTTTGTTCACGTGAGGTGAGATCAAGACCGTAAAACGTTCTTTGCGCGTGGGCAGTGGAATAGGGCCACGTACCTGCGCACCAGTGCGCTTCGCCGTATCGACGATTTCCTGCGTCGATACGTCGATGAGGCGATGATCGAATGCCTTTAAGTGAATGCGAATACGCTGGTTCTGCACTGACGAACTCCAAACCCGATTTAAAAGTCGCCTATCACCCGCGCGCGAGACTATCGCTCGTCGCGAGGCTTGATGGGCTTTTCTCCTGTTAAAGAGCGATTGCTGAGCCTACGATCTACCCAGATGAACGGTAGCGTCGTAGGTTAGGCAACATCCATTTTCCCGCTTTCAAACGTTCCCACATCTTCGCCGTAAGCCCTTTTGTGGGCGTCCTACAAAGCTGCGGTAGGCGGGTTTCTTGTCCTGCGGGCGGCGGAAGGCGCTCTTCGCGCAGCCTCCTCCCCGGTCAAGGGCCGCGAATTCTACAGCCTGCCTGGCAACGTAGCAACCACAGATGTCCGGAAAATTGCCGTCTTCCCGGCGTCTGGCAAGAACCCTCGGAGTAGTGAATTTGCGCGACTATCGACTACTTGTTGTTCGTTGATAGTCTGCGGTCAAACGAACCTATTTTGTGCTACTCGTCGAAAACTCGAGCGGCGACACCGGCGCTTACCACCAAAGCGTATCTGCAAATCGCGAAGCGCAGACCTATGTTCATCGCAATCTGGCCGTTAATAACGGCTACGGTAGCCACGGACAGTATGGGCAATTTTTAGATGAGTCAGTTGGGCGGTTGCAATCCTGGGCGACGGACGCCTAATTTATCCATAACGTTCTGCGGGACTTCGGTGTAATTCACAAACTCCATTGTGTATGTCGCGCGTCCCTGCGTTCGACTGCGTAAATCCGTGGAATAGCCAAACATTTCTGATAGCGCCACCTCTGCGCGCACAACTTTGCCGGATGGACTGTCGTCCATTCCAGAAATCAGTCCTCTGCGTCGATTGAGATCACCAACCACATCGCCCATGAATTCTTCTGGAGTCACGACCTCTACATTCATTACGGGTTCGAGCAGAGCTGGATTCGCCGCGAGCACGGCCTCGCGCAGCGCCATCGAGGCAGCAATCTTGAACGCCATATCCGATGAATCGGTCTCGTGGAAAGAGCCGCCGGTAAGAGTGGCTCGAATACCCATCAAGCGATGCCCTGCTAGGACGCCATTTCGCATCTGATCTTGAATCCCCTGATCAATTACGTCGATATACTCCTTTGGAATATCACCTTCGGAACTCTCGTTGAAGAACTCGTAGGCGTACTGACCATCGTCGTCCTTTAATGGCTCAATTCGCAGGCGCACATGTCCGTATTGACCGCGGCCGCCAGCTTCGCGAATAAACTGGGCTTCGCGCTCGACGCTATCGCGAATTGTTTCTCGGTATGACACCTGGGGCTTACCAATATTGGCCGCCACACTGAACTCTCGCTTCATGCGGTCAACGATGATCTCAAGATGCAGTTCACCCATGCCTGAGATGATGGTTTGACCTGTATCTTTGTCAGTCTCCACACGAAAGGACGGGTCTTCTTGAGCCAGTTTGGCCAGTGCTTGAGTGAGTTTATCTTGGTCAGCGACAGACTTGGGTTCAACGGCTACGGCTATGACCGGCTCAGGGAATTCCATACGTTCGAGCGTGATCTCGTGCTCTTTCGCACACAAAGTTTCGCCAGTGGTCACATCCTTGAGACCAATGACGGCGGCGATATCGCCAGCACGCACTTCAGCGATCTCTTCCCGATTATTCGCATGCATTTGCACCATGCGGCCGATGCGCTCGCGCTTACCTTTGATTGGATTCAGCACCTGATCGCCGGTTTTCAATACGCCCGAGTAGACGCGAAAAAACGTCAGCGTTCCGACGAATGCATCTGTCGCTATTTTGAAGGCCAGTGCTGCAAAAGATGCTTCGTCTTCAGCCTCGCACTGGGCGATAGTACCGTCCTTTAATTCACCCTCGATGGCTTTGACTTCTGTTGGCGCCGGTAAGTAGTCGATCACCGCATCGAGCATGGGTTGTACACCCTTGTTCTTAAACGCACTGCCACAGGTTGCTAACACAATTTCGTTGGCGAGTACTCGTAAACGTAAACCCTGTTTGATTTCGCTTTCGGAGAGCTCGCCGCCTTCAAGATACTGCTCCATGAGCTCGTCATTGGCTTCCGCAGCTGCCTCTACTAAAAGTTCTCGCTGCTCTGCTGTCGCATCTAAAAGATCCGGCGGGATATCGCCTCGTGTCAGCGTTAACCCCTTGTCGTCTTCGCTGAACGAAATACTCTGCATCGAAACGAGGTCTATTACTCCTCGGAAATTTTCTTCTGATCCCCAGGCCATCTGAATCGGTACGGGCTGCGAACCCAACCGATCCTTTATTTGTTCCAGCACTCGATCAAAGTCTGCGCCTTGGCGATCCATCTTGTTAACAAAGACCAGCCTGGGCACTTCGTACTTATCCGCCTGCCGCCACACTGTTTCCGACTGCGGCTCGACGCCCGAAGTGCCGCAAAATACAACTACTGCACCGTCAAGCACCCGCAGGCTGCGCTCGACTTCAATCGTGAAGTCAACGTGGCCAGGGGTATCGATGATATTGATCCGATGTTCTTCGTGCTGCTTGTCACTACCTGACCAAAAACATGTGGTCGCCGCAGAGGTGATGGTAATGCCACGTTCCTGCTCTTGTTCCATCCAGTCCATGACGGCAGCGCCATCATGAACCTCCCCCATTTTGTGAGAGATTCCGGTGTAGAACAGAACGCGTTCTGTGGTGGTGGTTTTGCCCGCATCCACATGGGCGACGATGCCTATATTGCGGTAGCGATGTATAGGCGTGGTGCGGGCCATAGAAAATACTGCTGTGTTGAGTGAGTAACTCGCTTAGTAGCGGTAGTGTGCGAACGCTTTATTCGCCTCAGCCATACGGTGTGTATCTTCGCGCTTCTTCACGGCGCTTCCGCGACCATCAGCTGCGTCCATCAGCTCTCCAGCAAGGCGTGCGGCCATGGACTTTTCGCTGCGTGACCTGGCGCTGTCCACAAGCCAGCGCATGGCGAGGGCATTACGGCGCGATGGTCGGACCTCAATGGGCACTTGATACGTTGCACCGCCCACCCGGCGAGACTTAACCTCGACCATGGGTGCGATGGCATCGAGTGCCTTTTCGAATGTCTCAACGGGGTCAGCACCGTCTCGGGCATTTACGCGGTCAAGGGCGCCGTAGACGATACGCTCGGCAACTGCTTTCTTGCCGCTAACCATGACGTGGTTAATGAACTTAGCAATCACTTGGTTATGAAATTTAGGATCGGGAAGTACTTCCCGTTTTGCGACGACTCGACGTCTTGGCATGGTTTTCTCCTTGCTTCAGGTATCCCCTGAACGTTTCAGGGCCTTACTGAGAACAGTTTGGTTTGTGTAATTCTACTTTGGTCGCTTAGCGCCGTACTTTGAACGACCTTGGCGACGATCGGCGACACCCGAAGTATCTAGCGATCCACGTACAGTGTGATAGCGCACGCCGGGCAGATCTTTCACTCGGCCACCGCGAATAAGGACAACTGAGTGCTCCTGCAGATTATGTCCTTCACCACCGATGTATGAGGTTACTTCATACCCATTGGTCAACCGAACACGACATACCTTGCGCAGTGCTGAGTTAGGCTTCTTTGGTGTAGTCGTATAAACACGTGTGCAAACACCACGACGCTGCGGACAAGCCTGCAATGCGGGAACGATATTTTTTACGACTTTGCGCTTTCGCGGCTTTCGTACTAACTGGCTTATTGTTGCCATCGACAATAGATCTCCTTTCGATCTGTCTTACTCTTCTATTCAGCTTCTCTTCGGATCCTGTTGGGCTTCGATTTAGCTGCCATTCAGTGTTGTAAGCCGCCCGATCATCGCTGACACAAGCGCCCTTCGAGATGCTCTATACCGTGCAAGGGGGCGGCATTCTAATCGCGCCCCTGCGGATTAACAAGGCCAACTCCTTAGGTCGGCCTTGCTCAGTCCCGCTATTGAGAATCTTGCGCCGAAAGCGCTTCGCTGAGTGCCCGCTCGATGTCGTCGGCGGTCACCGAGTCTGTTTCCACAAGATCCTCTTCACGCTGACGCTTACGATCAGCGTGATAGCTCAAGCCGGTACCCGCCGGAATCAACCGGCCTACAACCACGTTTTCTTTCAGGCCGCGCAGGTGATCCTGCTTGCCTGTTACTGCGGCCTCAGTAAGCACCCGAGTGGTTTCCTGGAACGACGCAGCAGATATGAACGATTCCGTCGCCAGCGACGCCTTAGTAATACCAAGCAGCAAACGCTGATACTCTGCCGTGGCCTTACCGTCGGCTTCCAGAGCCTTGTTCACTCCACGCAACGTTGTGTATTCAAGCTGCTCGCCACGAATCAGGTCCGAGTCACCTGAATGTGTGATCTCTACTTTGCGCAACATCTGACGGCATATGACCTCGATATGCTTATCGTTAATGGTCACACCCTGTAAGCGATAGACTTCCTGAATTTCGTTGACAATATACTTTGCTAACTCTTCTACACCCTTCAATCGCAATATGTCGTGAGCGCTAAACGGACCATCACAGACGGTTTCACCGCGCTCAACCTGCTCGCCATCGAAGACACCGATGTTTCTCCACTTGGGTATCAGGGTTTCTACCGCATCTCCCTCGGCCGGGGTAATCACCAAACGGCGCTTACCCTTTGTCTCCTTGCCGAAGGAAACCGTGCCTGTGGCCTCTGCAAGAATTGCTGGTTCCTTGGGCTTTCTGGCCTCAAAAAGGTCGGCAACCCGCGGAAGACCACCAGTAATGTCTCTTGTCTTGGATCCTTCTTGCGGGATTCTGGCGATAATATCGCCCACTCCAATTTTCCCGCCATCTTCCATGTTGAGAATCGCATTGCTCGGCATGAAGTAGTTGGCGGGTACTTCGCTGCCGGGTAGGTTGACCGCATTGCCCTTGGCGTCGTTCAACCGCACCGCGGGACGCAAATCCTTGGCTGCGCTTGGCCGATCCTTGGGGTCTAGTACGGTAATGTTGGTCAAACCCGTTAGGTCGTCGGTCTGACGATTCATCGACAAACCTTCTTCCATTTCAACGAAGGTAGCCACACCGGCCACCTCGGCAACGATTGGGTGCGTATGCGGATCCCATTGGGAGATCACCTGACCTGCTTCAACCTCATCACCTTCGGCGACAGCAATCACCGCACCGTAAGGTAGCTTGTAACGCTCACGCTCTCGGCCGTGAGCATCAGCAACAGCAATCGCGCCTGATCGAGAAATGGCAACCAGTTCTCCAGACTCACGTTCCACTGTCTTCAAGTTGTGCAGACGGATACTGCCACCATGCTTCACCTGAATGTTGTCCACAGCGGTTGCCCGCGATGCGGCTCCGCCAATGTGGAATGTGCGCATGGTGAGCTGGGTACCGGGCTCGCCAATCGACTGGGCCGCAATAACGCCAACTGCCTCACCGACATTCACGAGATGTCCGCGGGCTAGATCTCGCCCATAGCACGCTCGGCAAACACCGTGAGTTGTTTCGCAGGTAATCGCAGACCGCACCACCATCTCATCAACACCGAGCTCTTCGAGTTTATCAACCCAAGCCTCGTCAATCAGCGTGCCACGCTCTACAAGCAGCGTCTTGCCGTCTGCGGCATACACATCTTGCGCAACAGTTCGACCAAGTACTCGATCAGCCAGGGCCTCAACGATATCCCCACCTTCGATGATCGCAGTCGTAAACAAGCCCGCGGTTGTGCCGCAATCCTCGTCCGTTATAACCACGTCCTGAGCAACATCAACCAAACGTCGCGTCAAATAACCAGAGTTGGCGGTCTTCAGCGCCGTGTCCGCAAGACCCTTACGGGCACCGTGGGTGGAGATGAAGTAATCGTTTACCGTCAAACCTTCACGGAAATTTGCGGTGATCGCGTTCTCGATAATGCTTCCATCAGGGCGCGCCATCAGACCGCGCATACCCGCAAGCTGACGAATCTGCGCAGGTGAACCCCGTGCGCCAGAGTCCGCATACATATAAACACTGTTGAAGGAGTCTTGTTCCTCGGCTTCGCCTTCGCGATTCACGACGGATTCTTTCGAGATCCCGTCCATCATTGAGCGAGCGACCAAGTCGTTTGCGCGCAGCCAAATGTCGACCACCTTGTTGTATTTCTCACCCTGAGTAACAAGGCCTGAAGCGTATTGTGACTCGATCTCCGCAACTTCTGCTTCGGCCTCAGAAATAATTCTTTGCTTGGCATCTGGAATAACGAAATCTTCGACACCAATGGACGCACCGGAGGCGGTTGAGTGAGCAAAACCCGTATACATCAGCTGGTCTGCAAAGATGACCGTGTCCTTGAGGCCACAACGCCGATAGCAGTCATTGATCAGATTCGAGATGCTCTTTTTGTCCATGGTCTTGTTCACGGTAGAAAAAGGCAGGCTCTTAGGCACGATTGCGAAAAGCAGTGTGCGACCGATGGTTGTGTCGTAGAGCACTCTTTGCACTTCGGCATTGCCGTTTTCGTCCTTGGTCTCTTCTTCGACCCGAACCTTCACACGGGCGTGTAAGTCGACCTGCTTCGCGTGGTAGGCGCGATGCACTTCGTCCGTGTTAGCGAACACAGATCCCTCGCCGCGCGCATTAATCCTTTCTCGGGTCATGTAATAAATGCCCAGGATGACATCCTGCGAGGGAACGATGATCGGCTCACCACTGGCGGGCGACAAAATATTGTTGGTTGACATCATCAGTGCGCGGCTTTCCAGCTGCGCTTCCAAAGTCAGCGGCACGTGCACCGCCATTTGGTCGCCATCGAAGTCCGCGTTGTATGCGCTACAAACAAGTGGGTGTAGCTGAATCGCCTTACCCTCAATCAGCACCGGCTCAAATGCCTGGATTCCCAGACGGTGCAGGGTGGGTGCGCGGTTCAACATGACCGGATGCTCTCGGATCACGTCGGCCAGAATGTCCCAAACCTCGGCGGTTTCGCGCTCGACCATCTTTTTGGCGGCTTTAATCGTGGTCGCCAATTGTCGGTCTTCCAATCTGCCGAATATGAAAGGCTTAAAAAGTTCTAGCGCCATCTTTTTAGGCAGACCGCACTGGTGCAGTCGCAACGTTGGGCCCACAACGATCACCGAACGACCGGAATAGTCCACTCGTTTGCCAAGCAGGTTCTGGCGGAAGCGGCCTTGCTTACCCTTGATCATGTCGGCCAAAGACTTGAGCGGGCGCTTGTTTGACCCGGTAATTGCTCGTCCGCGCCGACCGTTATCCAAGAGCGCGTCCACAGATTCCTGCAGCATTCGCTTTTCGTTGCGCACAATAATGTCTGGTGCGGCAAGATCCAACAATCGCTTTAAGCGGTTGTTTCGGTTAATCACGCGGCGGTACAAATCGTTGAGATCTGAGGTCGCGAACCGACCGCCGTCCAGAGGCACCAGGGGACGCAAATCTGGTGGTAGTACCGGCAGCACGGTCATCACCATCCACTCTGGTTTGTTACCCGAGCGCACGAAGGCTTCCATAAGTTTCAGGCGCTTCGAAAATTTCTTGATTTTGGTTTCAGAGTTTGTCGCCGGAATTTCCTCGCGGAGCACTTCGATTTCGTGATCCATATCGAGATTCAGCAACAGCTGCTGCACAGCTTCGGCGCCCATGCGCGCGTCAAATTCGTCGCCGTATTCTTCGATTTTCTGATAATACTCTTCATCCGTTAGGAGCTGACCGACCTCTAAATCGGTCATGCCCGGATCGATAACCACGAAGGATTCGAAGTAAAGGATACGCTCGATATCCCGCAGGGTCATATCGAGCAGGAGTCCGATTCGGCTTGGTAGTGACTTCAAAAACCAGATGTGGGCGGTCGGGCAAGCAAGCTCAATATGGCCCATACGCTCGCGACGCACCTTGGTCAGAGTGACCTCAACGCCGCACTTTTCGCAAATTACGCCGCGATGTTTGAGTCGCTTGTATTTACCGCACAGGCATTCGTAGTCTTTTACTGGACCAAAAATCCGGGCGCAAAACAGTCCGTCGCGTTCCGGCTTGAAAGTACGATAGTTAATCGTCTCTGGCTTTTTGACCTCGCCAAACGACCATGACCGGATCATCTCTGGAGACGACAGGCCGATTCGCAGCGCGTCAAACTCTTCGACGTCACTCTGTGATTTCAGCAAGTTAAGTAAGTCTTTCACGATGTTTCCTTATATTCTGTTGAAGCGATCCAAGTCTTAAAGGCGTACTTAGATGGATTAATCCGTTTCCAACTCAATGTTGATCCCCAGAGATCGAATCTCTTTGACCAACACATTGAAGGATTCCGGCATTCCCGGCTCCATTTTGAAATCACCATCTACAATGTTTTTATACATCTTGGTTCGGCCATTAACGTCGTCCGATTTGACCGTCAGCATCTCTTGCAGCGTATAGGCGGCACCGTAGGCTTCTAGGGCCCAGACCTCCATCTCACCAAAGCGCTGGCCGCCGAACTGGGCCTTTCCGCCGAGCGGCTGCTGCGTGACCAAGCTGTAAGAACCCGTACTGCGCGCATGCATTTTGTCGTCGACCAAGTGGTTCAACTTCAGCATGTACATGTAGCCGAGCGTGACAGGCCGATCAAAGGCATCACCCGTGCGACCGTCGTACAGCGTGGTTTGCCCACTTCCAGGCAGTTCAGCCAGTTCTAGCATCTTCTTGATTTCTGCCTCGGAAGCGCCATCAAACGCACGCGTCGCAAATGGCAGTCCGCCAGTTAGGTTCTTCGCCATCTCTAAGATCTGACCGTCGTTTAAGCTCTTCAGATTCTCAGGCGCGCCACCGACTTGGTTATAGACTTCGTCCAGAAATTTCCGAATCTCTGCAGCTTTTTGCTGCTGCTTGAGCATTCGGTCGATTCTCTGTCCGATGCCGTGAGCAGCCCAGCCTAGATGCGTCTCCAGGATTTGGCCCACGTTCATACGCGACGGCACGCCTAGCGGATTCAGCACGATATCTACCGGGTCGCCATTTTCGTCGAAAGGCATGTCCTCAACCGGCATGATGACGGAGATCACACCCTTGTTGCCATGACGGCCAGCCATTTTGTCGCCGGGCTGAATGCGGCGCTTGATCGCCAAGTGCACTTTGACGATTTTCAGAACGCCGGGAGCCAGATCGTCACCTGTCTCAATTTTGCCGCGCTTGTCTTGATAAATTGCATCAAGTCCTTCCCGACGTTCTTGAAGGTGTGCTTCCGCTCGCTCGAGCTGCTCATTGAGCTGGTCGTCCTTCATGCGAATTCGGAACCAGTCGTCTGAGGCAAGCCCCGCGAGATATTCTTCGTCAATGGCCTTGTCTTTCGCCAAGCCCGGAGCGCTGGCTACCTTGTTGCCAACCAGTGCTCGCTGTAGTCGCTCAAACGTAGCGATTTCGATGATGCGCATCTCATCGTCCAAATCCTTGCGAATTTGCGCTAACTGCGCCTGTTCAATATCCTTAGCGCGCTCGTCTTTTTCGACTCCATCGCGCGTGAACACTTGCACATCGATAACCGTGCCCTTGACGCTGCTGGGAACACGCTGTGATGTGTCTTTAACATCTGACGCTTTTTCACCAAAAATTGCGCGCAGCAGTTTTTCTTCTGGGGTCAGCTGCGTCTCACCCTTAGGTGTGACCTTGCCAACTAGGATGTCACCAGCACCAACTTCCGCTCCAATGTAAACGATGCCTGATTCATCCAGCTTTGACAGGGCTCCTTCGCCTACATTTGGAATATCACTGGTGATTTCCTCCGGCCCTAGCTTGGTATCCCGCGCGATGCAGGTCAGCTCTTGTATGTGAATACTGGTGAATCGATCTTCTTTGACCACTCGCTCAGATACCAGAATTGAGTCTTCAAAGTTGTATCCATTCCATGGCATGAAGGCGATGCGCATATTCTGGCCCAAGGCCAACTCACCCATGTCGATCGATGGGCCATCGGCAAGAATGTCTCGGGCGCTAATGACTTCGCCCGGCTTGACCAGGGGTCGCTGGTTGATACAGGTATTTTGATTGGAGCGGGTGAATTTAGTGAGGGTGTAAATATCCACACCCGCGTCGCCGGATTCCACTTCTGCATCGGCAACACGAATAACGATGCGGCTGGCGTCCACACTGTCGACCACCCCGCCACGCTTTGCGATGACGCAAACACCGGAATCTAAAGCAACGTTGCGCTCCATGCCCGTACCCACAAGCGGTTTCTCAGCGCGGAGTGTCGGCACGGCTTGCCGCTGCATATTGGAACCCATAAGGGCTCGGTTAGCATCGTCGTGCTCGAGGAATGGGATCAACGATGCCGCAACAGAAACTACCTGCTTGGGTGAAACGTCCATGAAGTCGATATTGTTTGGCGCGGTGCGCGTGAATTCATTCTGATGCCGAACATCGATCAGTTCGTCAGTGAACTTACCCTTCGTATCCACAGGCGCACTAGCCTGCGCGATAACATATTGCGCCTCATCAATCGCTGAGAGGAATTCTACTTCCTTGGTCACCACGCCATTGACGACACGATGATAGGGCGACTCCAAGAATCCGTATTCATTGGTCCGCGCATAGGTTGCCAAGCTGTTGATCAAACCAATGTTTGGTCCTTCAGGTGTCTCAATTGGGCATACCCGGCCATAGTGCGTTGGGTGCACATCACGCACTTCAAATCCTGCCCGCTCACGGGTCAGTCCACCTGGCCCGAGCGCTGAAACACGTCGCTTATGCGTGACTTCTGACAGCGGGTTGTTCTGATCCATAAACTGTGACAGCTGTGACGAGCCAAAAAACTCCTTCACTGCAGCGGCTACTGGCTTTGCGTTAATCATGTCCTGGGGCATTAGGCCTTCGGATTCAGCCAGACTTAGGCGCTCTTTGACCGCCCGTTCCACACGAATCAATCCCACACGGAATTGGTTCTCGGCCATTTCTCCAACAGATCGAATACGGCGATTTCCTAGATGATCAATATCATCGACCGTACCTTTACCGTTGCGAATGTCGATCAGCGTTTTTAGTACGTCAACGATATCTTCCCGCGATAGGGTTCCCTCGCCCTCTGTCTCTTCACGTCCTAACCGACGATTAAATTTCATGCGACCGACACCTGATAAGTCGTACCGATCGTTTGAGAAAAACAGATTGCCGAATAGGTTTTCCGCCGACTCCTTTGTTGGCGGCTCACCTGGCCGCATCATGCGATAGATCTCGACAAGGGACTCCAGGCGATTCGAGCTAGGGTCGATGCGCATGGTGTCTGAAATAAACGGACCACAGTCGAGGTCGTTGGTATAAATGGTTTCGAAGCTCTTAACCTTGAGCTCGAACAGCTTCTCGAGCACTTCCTCGGTGATAATAGAGTTACAGGGAATAGCGACTTCACCTGTGGCCTCATCAACGATGTCTTTCGCCGTTACTTGCTCAAGCAGGTAATCCTTGGGCACGGCAAGCTGTTTCATGCCGCTGTCTTCGATCACGCGGACATGTCTCGCCGTAATACGACGACCTGCCTCGACGATGGTCTTGCCGTTTGGCCCGACAATATCGAAGGTTGCTACCTCGCCGCGCAAGCGCTCGGCGATCAGGCTGACGGCAATGTCTTCGCCCTTGATCGAAATCGTATTCGTATCGAAAAATGTCTCTAAAATCTCCTCGCTGGAGAATTCCAGTGCGCGCAAGATAATCGACGCGGGCAGTTTGCGGCGACGATCGATGCGCACGAAAACTGCGTCCTTTGGATCAAATTCAAAGTCCAGCCACGAACCACGGTATGGAATCACGCGGGCGTTATAAAGGAGCTTGCCAGAACTGTGAGTCTTGCCTTTATCGTGGTCAAAGAAGACGCCTGGGGAACGGTGTAGCTGAGAAACGACAACACGCTCAGTGCCGTTAATGACGAATGTGCCATTTTCGGTCATGAGCGGTATTTCGCCCATGTACACCTCTTGCTCTTTAACGTCTTTGACTTTCTTACTCGAAGATTCTTTGTCGTAAATGATCAGACGAACTTTGACTCGCAGCGGCGCGGCATAGGTAATGCTGCGAGAGACACACTCTTTCACATCAAAAATCGGCTCACCCAGCTTATAGTCCACATACTCCAGCTCGGCACTGCCGGAGTAACTGACAATCGGGAAAACGGACTTAAAGGCTGCATGCAGACCTGACTCTGCACGATCCTCAGCACCTGTGCCTACCTGCAAGAATTTGCTGTAAGAGTCGGTTTGGATTGCCAATAAGTAAGGCAATTCCATCTTTTCGGCCAATTTGCCGAAATCTTTCCGAATACGCTTCCTCTCGGTAAAGCTATAAGCCATGCGAATCTCCTACGTCGTGATCATCGGGTCCATCGTGTTTATTAAACAAACACGAAAAACTGGCGTCAGGCAGTCGACTTCGACTGCCCAACCCAGCTAGTTACGTCAACAAAAATGCTATCTGCAACAGAACTACTTAAGCTCAACAGTAGCGCCAGCCTCTTCCAGCTGCTTTTGCATATCGTCTGCCTCTTCCTTGCTGACTCCTTCCTTGACAGCAGAGGGTGCGTCATCCACGAGTGCCTTAGCCTCTTTCAAGCCCAGGCCGGTAATGGCACGAACGGCCTTAATGACATTTACTTTCTTCTCGCCAGCCGCAGTCAGCATTACGTCAAACTCGGTCTTCTCTTCGGCGCCGCCTCCGGCAGCTTCACCGCCACCGGCAGCGGGTGCTGCTACGGCAACCGCTGCCGCCGCCGATACGCCGAACTTTTCTTCCATGTCGGAAATCAACTCAACGACTTCCATAACGCTCATCTCAGCGATCGCGTTCAATACATCTTCTTTTGACAATGACATGTCATTTCTCCTAATTGTCTAAAGCGAACCTTAAGTTCTACTTGAGGGCTTACGCCTCTGCTTCCTTCTGTTCTTTGACTGCAGCAACCACTCGAACCAGCTTGCCCGGAACTTCATTCACGGTTTGAGCCAGTTTGACGATAGGTGCCTGCATTACGCTCAATAACATTGATCGCGCCTGGTCCAGTGTCGGTAGCTTCGCCACTCGATCAATTTGATCGGCCGGCAATAACGCGCCACCAATCGACAGGGCCTTGATATCAAGTTCCTCAAAGTCTTTTGCGTAGTCTTTCAGCAGTCTTGCGGCAGCGCCGGGATCTTCCTTAGAAAATGCCAGCAATGTGGGGCCAACAAGAGCATCGTTTAGACACTCAAAGTCTGTCCCTTCTACTGCACGCTTAACCAACGTGTTTCTAACCACACGCAGATATACACCCGTTTCACGCGCCTTAACGCGCAACTCGGTCATCTCTGCGACAGTTAGCCCACGGTAGTCCGCAAGGACTGCCGATAGAGCAGATGCAGCAGCATCGTTAACCTCAGCAACAATCTCTTGTTTCTGTTCAAGTCTTAACGCCACATCTTTCTCCTATTTGACCGATCGCGTATCCCTTGATCGGCCGTGTTACACGCGGCGAGCCTCGTTCGCTTTAGCCCTCGTTCCCACTTGGGTCGGAGTTCTTCAACTATCGGAGACGAACAAAGTTGTGCATCTATCGCTAGATAACCAACTTGTTCTTTCGCTACACAGAGCGACTCACCATCTGCGTAGGTAATTAAGCTAGGTTGACTAGCAACGCAGCACCTACGGTTTTTGACGGCCTGAGGCCAGTCAGACTGGCCTCAACCTCCAAATCTTTCTCTAAAATTTAAGCGTTCTGTAACGACGCTTGGTCGATGGACACACCCGGCCCCATCGTCGTCGATAGCGTTACCTTTCTTAGATACACACCCTTGGCAGATGCAGGCTTCGCCTTTTTCAAATCCGCCATCAGTGCTTCTACATTTTCCCGCACCTGCAGGGGCTCAAAGCCTACTTGACCGACACTGCCGTGAATAATGCCTGCCTTGTCCGTACGAAATTGAACCTGACCCGCTTTCGCATTCTTCACCGCTGTTTCAACGTCGGGGGTAACGGTACCGGTCTTTGGATTAGGCATTAGCCCTCGAGGGCCAAGCACCTTACCCAGCTGGCCGACGATACGCATGGCGTCGGGTGTGGCAATAACGACGTCAAAGTCCATCTGGCCACCTTTAACCGTTTCAGCCAGGTCGTCAAAACCGACAAGATCAGCGCCGGCAGCCTGTGCTTTTTCAGCGTTCTCGCCTTGCGCAAAAACAGCCACACGAACTGTTTTGCCTGTTCCGTGGGGCAACGTTGTCGCTCCGCGCACGACTTGATCGGATTTGCGCGGGTCAACGCCTAAGTTTACGGCAATATCGAAGGACTCTTTGAACTTGGAGCCCGCGAGTTCATTCAGCAGCGTTACCGCCTCGTCGATCCCATAGGCTTTTTCCGCATCGATCTTCTCGGCGATCGCGCGCATGCGTTTACTAAGCTTTGCCACTTACACACCCTCCACATCAATACCGGAAGCACGAGCCGTGCCTGCAATCGTGCGAACAGCCGCATCCATATCAGCCGCTGTTAAATCGGGCATTTTCATTTTTGCGATTTCTTCTAGCTGCTCACGATTCACCTTTGCCACTTTGACCGTGTTAGGTGTGGCAGATCCTTTGGCAATACCGGCTGCCTTACGCAGTAACACTGCCGCAGGCGGCGTTTTAGTCACGAACGTAAAGGAGCGGTCTGCATAAACCGTAATCACAACGGGGATTGGCAAGCCTTGCTCGACAGATTGTGTCTGAGCATTAAATGCCTTACAGAAGTCCATGATGTTCACGCCATGCTGCCCGAGGGCAGGACCAACTGGCGGGCTGGGGTTCGCTTGACCAGCCGCGACCTGCAGCTTGATGTAAGCCTCTACTTTTTTAGCCATTTTGTGCTCCTTGCGGGTACAGGCGCGAGAGTCTCAATCTCTCGCTCCCCGGGGTTCGGGCCATTTAGCGGCAAACTAAAGGGCCTGCTTAGTGACAAAGCGCTTCTCTGCAGATTCGCCAGTGTCTATATTTTCGTGTATCTGTCGGGCCGCTCTTTCTCTTGACCTTTACTTCTCAACTTTTACTCTACCTTCGCTTATAGCGACCTTCTACGATCACCATCCGCGACGCTAGCCTTTCTCCACTTGCCCGAAGTCCAATTCTACTGGAGTCGAGCGTCCAAAAATTGTGACTGCTACTCGTAAGCGGCTCTTTTCGTAATTCACTTCTTCAACCACACCATTGAAGTCGTTAAAGGGGCCATCAGTGACGCGCACAATTTCACCGGGTTCAAATACTGTTTTCGGTGTCGCTTTCTCACTACCGGCCGCGACCCTATCGAGAATCGCTGCAGCCTCTCTGGGCGACAACGGGGCAGGTTGATCTGCTTTACCGCCAATGAATCCCATGACTCTCGGGGTTTCTTTTACCAAATGCCAAGTGTCATCGTTCAACTCCATCTCTACCAAAACGTAGCCAGGAAAGAATTTACGCTCACTGCGGCGCTTTTGCCCGCCTCGCATCTCTACCACCTCTTCGGTGGGCACAAGTATTTCCCCAAAGCTCTCTTGATAGCTGGAGAGATTGACGCGTTCTTGTAACGCGCGGGCAACATTTTTTTCGAAACCCGAATAAGCGTGTACGACGTACCAGTTTTTCGACATCTTCGATTACCCGATGATTGAGCTGACAATCCAGCCCAGAAGGGAGTCTAGCCCCCATAAAATAAGCGCGAATATAACGACCAGCAAAAGGACGACCATGGTCGTTTGCGTGGTTTCCTGATTGCTTGGCCAGACGACTCGACGAACCTCAGTTCGAGACTCCTTCAGCAATGCCCATATTGCCTTACCGCGCTCTGTTTGCAGTGCAACCAAGATTGCAACCGCCGCCGTCGCCAAAAGCCCGACAACGCGAATCAGCAGCATCTCGTCTTGGTAATACCAGTTCGCAAAAACGCCGCCGGCTAGCAGGGCCGCAACAATCAGCCACTTTAGCCAGTCGAGAGATCCTGCCTTATTTTCTGCGTTGGTACTCAAATCCATTCCCTAACGATGGTTGATTGATCGCGAGCAATAATGCCGCGATCTGTTTGTGCCGCCTTCTCCTATGCAGTTTCGCCAGAAGAATGGCAGGCCAGGAGGGAATCGAACCCCCAACCTGCGGTTTTGGAGACCGCTGCTCTGCCAATTGAGCTACTGGCCTTTAAAGGCACTCCTGTGTCTGCCGGCGGGCCTACAATAAGCTCGGCCGGCTATACTGAACTGGATATGGCACCCGTCGCGGCATCTTTACAAACATCCAGCGCGGCCCAGCTACGTTCCTTGCAAAGACGACAAGGGAGCGTTACCGCTCCCATCGCATTTCCAAGGGGCGGAATTATCGCCCCGCCTAGCTGCGCTACTAGTCGATGACTCGAGCGACAACGCCGGCGCCTACCGTACGACCGCCTTCACGGATCGCAAAGCGCAGACCGTCGTCCATCGCAATCGGACAGATCAACTCAACAACCATCTTCACGTTATCGCCAGGCATCACCATCTCAACGCCCTCAGGCAGCTCACAGGCACCTGTCACATCCGTCGTACGGAAGTAAAACTGCGGACGATAGCCCTTGAAGAACGGCGTATGGCGGCCGCCTTCGTCCTTCGACAGCACATAAACCTCTGCCTCAAACTTCGTGTGCGGCGTTATAGCACCGGGCACCGTCAATACCTGACCGCGCTCCACTTCTTCGCGCTTGGTACCGCGCAACAAAACACCGACGTTCTCGCCCGCTCGACCTTCGTCTAATAGCTTGCGGAACATCTCCACGCCTGTGCACGTCGTCTTCATCGTTTCCTTAATACCAACGATTTCAATCTCATCACCAACATTCACGATGCCACGCTCAACTCGGCCAGTAACAACCGTGCCGCGACCCGAAATCGAGAACACGTCCTCAATCGGCATCAAGAACGGCAGGTCTACCGCACGCTCTGGCTCTGGAATGTAGCTGTCAAGCGTATCGACCAACGCCTTTACCGCCGTTGTGCCTAACTCGTTATCGTCTTTGCCTTCCAACGCCATGAGCGCGCTGCCCATGATAATCGGCGTATCGCCTGGAAACTCGTACGTCTCCAAAAGATCGATCAGCTCCATTTCAACGAGCTCTTTCATTTCTTCGTATTCTTCCGTGCCCACGCCGCCACAGTCTTCTGCTAGCAGGTCGGCCTTGTTCAAGAACACAACAATCTTCGGTACACCGACCTGACGAGACAGCAAAATGTGCTCTCGGGTCTGAGGCATCGGGCCGTCCGTGGCACCACACACCAAAATCGCACCATCCATCTGCGCCGCGCCGGTGATCATGTTCTTCACATAGTCCGCGTGCCCAGGGCAATCTACGTGCGCGTAGTGGCGGTCATTGCTCTCGTATTCGACATGACTTGTCGCAATTGTAATACCGCGCTCGCGCTCTTCTGGCGCATTATCAATCTGGGCAAAATCACGCATCTCACCACCGTATACCTCCGCACACACACGTGTCAGCGCCGCCGTCAGCGTCGTCTTACCGTGGTCTACGTGTCCGATCGTCCCCACGTTTACGTGCGGCTTGTTACGTTCAAATTTTTCCTTAGCCATTTTTAACCCTCAGATGCAGCCAGACAGTCTTTGCTTTTTAACAGCGCATCCGAATCATTCAGATGCTTTCTGTTCACTAATTCGGTGCTTGTCGTCTCGACGAGCACCATTTACTTTTGCGCTTTTACGCCTCTACCCTCTGCACAGCAGATGGTGCTCACAATCGGATTTGAACCGATGACCTCTTCCTTACCAAGGAAGTGCTCTACCTACTGAGCTATGTGAGCGTCGATCGAAAGATGGCGTACCGACCGGTGCGGCATTCTAGCCATGCAACGTGTCATACGCCACTCTAACGAAGCTCTAATCAAAGCCCTTAGTTCACTTATTTGCGTTTACGATCGTGGAGCGGGTAGCGGGAATCGAACCCGCATCTTCAGCTTGGAAGGCTGAGGTTCTACCATTGAACCATACCCGCATACCGCTCTCGCAGCGCTTTGCGATACCACAAAAATCCGGTACCGCAAATTATGGTGGTGGGAGAAGGATTCGAACCTTCGAAGGCATAGCCGTCAGATTTACAGTCTGATCCCTTTGACCGCTCGGGAACCCCACCAAAACTTTTGCGCCCACTTGACGCCTGTGCTTTCACAGCGCTCCTGTCTTGCTTGCCAGAACCCCTTGCCAGAGGAACCACTCATATAGAGCGAGCCATGAAACTTCTAATTTACCATTACCCCACACCCCTTGGGCGCTCCGCCTAGCTATCGCTCAACGAGATACGCCCAAGCGAGTTTTGCCCAAGCCCCAACAAGCCCAAGATGGTGCCGCCACAAGGAGTCGAACCCTGGACCTTCTCATTACAAGTGAGCTGCTCTACCAGCTGAGCTATGGCGGCCAAAATGGGTGCGAAATTCTAAAGAATGAATATAGCCAACGCAATCGCCATCCGGAGTTTTATTGCGGTTCTTCCGTAGCCGCTGGGCGCAATGACACCTCGCCGCTCGTTACAACACGAGTCACGCCATTTTGTTCGATTCGAAGCCCGCCGGTAATATCAACGCCTCGAACGATCCCCTCTTGCGACTCGCCCCCTAAAACCAAAATAGCGGCCTGGTCTTGCAAACAGTGCGCTGAATCAAAAGCCTCTAGAAAGGGGGCAAAGCCGTCGCGGGAATACGCGTCAAAATTCTTAAGAAGGCTTGTGCAAACAGCAACAACCAGATCATCGCGGCTGATTGAAGCACCCAAACGTCTAAGGCTGGTTACCGATTGGTCGATTTTTGAAGCTTGGGCATTGGTAAGATCCACGTTAACGCCAATACCTACCACCGCGAGCGTGCCCGTTTTCGTTGGTACCAGCTCAACCAAAATCCCTGCGAGTTTTTGCTCCTTAACCCACACGTCATTTGGCCACTTCAATTGGGAGTCGACACCCTCTAATTCAAGGGCTTGCAGTAGGGCCAAGCCGACAACACTACTGAGCCCGCCCAAAGCATTAAGGGTAAGAGGAAACTCAATACCCATCGTCATCGCGATGTTGCGCCCGTAATCGCCCAACCAAACTTTGCCGCGCCGGCCACGGCCTGCGCTCTGATACTCGGTCAAAATCAGATGGTCGGCACCCCCAGACTTCGTATGTCTTCTGATCAATTCTGAATTTGTGGAATCGATGTAGTCGAGTAGTTGCACTGATAGTTGATCAGGCAACGAGTTTTGGAGGTAATTTAAATCGTGCAGTTGAACGTCGTCGGGTAGCCGCACCGAACTCGCGCCTTCGTTCAATCCTAGTTCTCGCGCGGTTATGCCACGATGAGGCCAATCATGAGACAACACGTAGCCTACTTCTCGCACTTGCTGCAGCGCTTTAGTGAGTGCCGGGTCAGGTGTCGTCATGGCGTTACTCTTTCTCTTTGAGGATGCTGATATTTTCCACGTATTTGTGAGCAAAAAAAACGCCCCAATGCAAAGCATTGAGGCGTTTGTAATATAAAGCCTGACGATGACCTACTCTCACATGGGGAGACCCCACACTACCATCGGCGCTAAGTCGTTTCACTTCTGAGTTCGAGATGGGATCAGGTGGTTCCAACTCGCTATGTTCGTCAGACAAACTGTCACCCGTCTCCGGGCTTCCACTCACTGGTGGAAATTCATAGCTTCCCCGAACCTACATTCGGTGGAATTAACAATCTCAGAGATAGTATTTTTTCTAGTATGTCTTAGTAGCAATCGAAGCAATCGATATGTCTTGCTACTCGCAAGCGACGCAATTCGCGCCACGTTATTCATTCAAGACAAGAAGCCATATTGTCGGCGTGTGTTACCACTACACTCGATTATATGGTCAAGCCTCACGGGCAATTAGTACAGGTTAGCTCAACGCCTCACAGCGCTTACACACCCTGCCTATCGACCTCGTAGTCTTCGAGGGCCCTTCAGAATCGCTAGATTAGTGAGATCTCATCTTGAGGGGGGCTTCCCGCTTAGATGCTTTCAGCGGTTATCCCTTCCGAACATAGCTACCCGGCAATGCCACTGGCGTGACAACCGGAACACCAGAGGTTCGTCCACTCCGGTCCTCTCGTACTAGGAGCAGCTCCTCTCAAATCTCATACGCCCACGGCAGATAGGGACCGAACTGTCTCACGACGTTCTAAACCCAGCTCGCGTACCACTTTAAATGGCGAACAGCCATACCCTTGGGACTGGCTTCAGCCCCAGGATGTGATGAGCCGACATCGAGGTGCCAAACACCGCCGTCGATGTGAACTCTTGGGCGGTATCAGCCTGTTATCCCCGGCGTACCTTTTATCCGTTGAGCGATGGCCCTTCCATACAGAACCACCGGATCACTAAGACCGACTTTCGTCCCTGCTCGCCCCGTCGGGCTCGCAGTCAAGCACACTTCTGCCTTTATACGCATTGCATGATTTCCGACCATGCTGAGTGTACCTTCGTACTCCTCCGTTACTCTTTGGGAGGAGACCGCCCCAGTCAAACTACCCACCACACACTGTCCTCGATCCGGATAACGGACCTGAGTTAGAACCTCAACGTAATCAGGGTGGTATTTCAAGGGCGACTCCACAACGACTAGCGTCGCTGCTTCAAAGTCTCCCACCTATCCTACACAAATTAAGCCAAAGTCCAGTGTGAAGCTATAGTAAAGGTGCACGGGGTCTTTCCGTCTAGCCGCGGGTACACGGCATCTTCACCGCGATTTCAATTTCACTGAGTCTCGGGTGGAGACAGTGTGGCCATCGTTACGCCATTCGTGCAGGTCGGAACTTACCCGACAAGGAATTTCGCTACCTTAGGACCGTTATAGTTACGGCCGCCGTTTACCGGGGCTTCGATCAAGAGCTTCGCACAAGTGCTAACCCCATCAATTAACCTTCCGGCACCGGGCAGGCGTCACACCCTATACGTCCACTTACGTGTTTGCAGAGTGCTGTGTTTTTAATAAACAGTCGCAGCCACCTGGTATCTTCGACCGCCAATAGCTTAGGGAGCAAGTCCCATCACCGTCAGCGGCGCACCTTCTCCCGAAGTTACGGTGCCATTTTGCCTAGTTCCTTCACCCGAGTTCTCTCAAGCGCCTTGGTATTCTCTACCCGACCACCTGTGTCGGTTTGGGGTACGGTCGTTTATAGCCTGAAGCTTAGAGGTTTTTCTTGGAAGCATGGTATCGACCACTTCCCGTTCGTATAAGAACGGTTCGTCATCACATCTCGGCCTTAGGGACCCGGATTTACCTAAGTCTCCAGCCTACGTGCTTAAACCTGGACAACCATCGCCAGGCCAGCCTAACCTTCTCCGTCACCCCATCGCAGCTATATCCGGTACAGGAATATTAACCTGTTTCCCATCGACTACGCCTTTCGGCCTCGCCTTAGGGGCCGACTAACCCTGCGCCGATGAACGTTGCGCAGGAAACCTTGGTCTTTCGGCGAGGAGGATTTTCACCTCCTTTATCGTTACTCATGTCAGCATTCGCACTTCTGATACCTCCAGCATGCTTTCCAGCACACCTTCACAGGCTTACAGAACGCTCCTCTACCACACATACAAAGTATGTGTCCGCAGCTTCGGTATACAGTTTTAGCCCCGTTACATCTTCCGCGCAGGCCGACTCGACCAGTGAGCTATTACGCTTTCTTTAAAGGATGGCTGCTTCTAAGCCAACCTCCTGGCTGTCTGGGCCTTCCCACATCGTTTCCCACTTAACTGTAATTTAGGGACCTTAGCTGGCGGTCTGGGTTGTTTCCCTTTCCACGACGGACGTTAGCACCCGCCGTGTGTCTCCCTCGCTGTACTCGTCGGTATTCGGAGTTTGCATGGGGTTGGTAAGTCTAGGTGACCCCCTAGCCCAAACAGTGCTCTACCCCCGACGGTAATACGAGAGGCTCTACCTAAATAGATTTCGAGGAGAACCAGCTATCTCCGGGCTTGATTAGCCTTTCACTCCTAACCACAGGTCATCCCCTAATTTTTCAACATTAGTGGGTTCGGTCCTCCAGTGCCTGTTACGGCACCTTCAACCTGCCCATGGCTAGATCGCCCGGTTTCGGGTCTACTCCTACCGACTAAGCGCCCTATTAAGACTCGGTTTCCCTACGGCTCCCCTAAACGGTTAACCTTGCCAGTAAAAGTAACTCGCTGACCCATTATACAAAAGGTACGCAGTCACCCATCCGAAGACAGGCTCCCACTGCTTGTATGCATCCGGTTTCAGGTTCTATTTCACTCCCCTCACAGGGGTTCTTTTCGCCTTTCCCTCACGGTACTGGTTCACTATCGGTCAGCTGAGAGTATTTAGCCTTGGAGGATGGTCCCCCCATGTTCAGACAAGGTTTCACGTGCCCCGTCCTACTCGATTTCATCTACGACTTGTTTTCGTGTACGGGGCTATCACCCTGTATCGCGCAACTTTCCAGAAGCTTCCACTAACAAGACACAAACTTAAGGGCTAGTCCCCGTTCGCTCGTCGCTACTAAGGGAATCTCTGTTGATTTCTTTTCCTTTGGGTACTTAGATATTTCAGTTCCCCAAGTTCGCCTCTACACCCTATGTATTCAGGTGCAGATACCGCCGGAGCGGTGGGTTTCCCCATTCGGAAATCCCCGGATCAAAGTCTATTTGCCGACTCCCCGAGGCTTATCGCAGGCTATAACGTCCTTCATCGCCTTCAGCTGCCAAGGCATCCACCAGATGCACTTTTATGCTTGACCATATAATCCAGCGTATTGGTCAACCTAAGTTGCTTATACGCCGATATACGGATCTTCATTCTCATCGATTGTTCATTCTTTTCGCCTTCCCTGTGTTGGTGCTCCCAACGCGCCTGGTAGCAAATGCACCAGCAACGTTTGGAACCGCTGACCTAACAGCCGCTCAACACAAGAGAATACTAAGACATTTATCTAGAAAAAATTTTGTGTACCCGCATCATTACTAAATCGTATTGGATCAATTGATCCTCTACGTTCGATAACTTTGCGGACTATCTCTGAATTGTTAAAGAGCAAAACTCAAGCAAGCTTGAGATCACATCGGAGGTGTTGTTATCGACCAGGCAACAACACATCGAATGTGCGCTCAGATTTGTGAAGTGTACAACCAAGGTCGCTCTCAGAGCTGAGAGCCAGACGGCAGGTGCTGATTATGGTAACCCTTTTGAAATGGTGGAGCCGAGGAGGATCGAACTCCTGACCTCCTGCGTGCAAGGCAGGCGCTCTCCCAGCTGAGCTACGGCCCCGTTGTCTTGTCAGAGCGCCCGGAGCTTCATAATGCCGAAAGCCTTTTATGGGCCGTGCGGCGGGCATGATGCGGGATTATCTGGCGCTAAAACCTTAGCTATATGGTGGGTCTGGGTGGATTTGAACCACCGACCTCACCCTTATCAGGGGTGCGCTCTAACCAACTGAGCTACAGACCCAGAGTGCTCATTAATAACCAGCAACAAACCATTCGTGTAGGAACAACGCAATCCGAAGAGAGTGGTGTGGACCTGATGTTTCCAACCCGGAGGGGTTAAATCAAGGCCTTATCGTTTTAAGGAGGTGATCCAGCCGCAGGTTCCCCTACGGCTACCTTGTTACGACTTCACCCCAGTCATGAACCACACCGTGGTAACCGTCCTCCCGAAGGTTAAACTAATTACTTCTGGTGCAATCCACTTCCATGGTGTGACGGGCGGTGTGTACAAGGCCCGGGAACGTATTCACCGCGACATTCTGATTCGCGATTACTAGCGATTCCGACTTCATGGGGTCGAGTTGCAGACCCCAATCCGGACTACGAGAAGCTTTTTGGGATTCGCTTACCATTGCTGGTTTGCAGCCCTTTGTACTTCCCATTGTAGCACGTTTCTAGCCCACCCCGTAAGGGCCATGATGACTTGACGTCGTCCCCACCTTCCTCCGGTTTGTCACCGGCAGTCTCCTTAGAGTTCCCGACCGAATCGCTGGCAAATAAGGACAAGGGTTGCGCTCGTTACGGGACTTAACCCAACATCTCACGACACGAGCTGACGACAGCCATGCAGCACCTGTATCTCGGTTCCCGAAGGCACCAATCTATCTCTAGAAAGTTCCGAGTATGTCAAGGGGTGGTAAGGTTCTTCGCGTTGCATCGAATTAAAGAACATGCTCCACCGCTTGTGCGGGCCCCCGTCAATTCATTTGAGTTTTAACCTTGCGGCCGTACTCCCCAGGCGGAGAACTTATCGCGTTAGCTGCGCCACCAAAGCCTTAAAGGCCCCAACGGCTAGTTCTCATCGTTTACGGCGTGGACTACCAGGGTATCTAATCCTGTTTGCTCCCCACGCTTTCGCACCTCAGCGTCAGTGTTGGTCCAGGAGGCTGCCTTCGCCATTGGTATTCCTTCCTATATCTACGCATTTCACCGCTACACAGGAAATTCTACCTCCCTCTACCACACTCTAGTCTGACAGTTTGGAATGCAGTTCCCAGGTTGAGCCCGGGGCTTTCACATCCCACTTATCGAACCGCCTACGCGCGCTTTACGCCCAGTAATTCCGATTAACGTTCGTACCCTCCGTATTACCGCGGCTGCTGGCACGGAGTTAGCCGGTACTTCTTCTGTTGTTAACGTCAAGACCGCGATGTATTAAATCGCAGCTTTTCTTCGCAACTGAAAGTGCTTTACAACCCTAAGGCCTTCTTCGCACACGCGGCATCGCTGGGTCAGGCTTTCGCCCATTGCCCAAGATTCCCTACTGCTGCCTCCCGTAGGAGTCTGGACCGTGTCTCAGTTCCAGTGTGGCTGATCGTCCTCTCAGACCAGCTATAGATCGTAGCCTTGGTGAGCCTTTACCTCACCAACTAGCTAATCTAACGCAGGCTCCTCTAATAGCGTGAGGCCCAAAGGTCCCCCACTTTCCTCCTTAGAGCGTATGCGGTATTAGCTCGAGTTTCCCCGAGTTGTCCCCCACTACTAGGTAGATTCCTACGCGTTACTCACCCGTCCGCCACTGTACTCACACCGAAGTGTTTTCTCGTTCGACTTGCATGTATTAGGCGTGCCGCCAACGTTCAATCTGAGCCATGATCAAACTCTTCAGTTTAATTTTTTCGACTTTCGGTCTAAACAGGTTTTACCCCGTTTTCGCCATGATGCCGAGTAATCATTTACTCAAAACGAATTACGTGTTCCCACACGAATGGCTTGTTTGTACATTTTGTTTCCCCTGACCCATCCCGATTGCCGCCCTAAAGCCGCTTCCTGAACGTGCCTGAAGAATCACAATGCACTTGCTTTAAATTGTTAAAGATCTGCGCTTTGGCCGTTTTCGGCCTCGCTGCAGGGGAGGCGTATAATACGCATATGAAGTGGTCGCGCAACCGCAATTTGCAAAAAAATGAACGTTTTTTTACAACACTTTTCGCTAACGCGGTCGTGCAATCAGGTGATAGTTCTTTTTACCTTTTCGCAGCAGGTAAAAGCGATTGAAAAGTGCGTCCTCGAATGTCAGGTCTCGCCCGACGTCGTCGATCGAATCGCCATTCAACTTAATGCCATTGGCTTGAATAAGCTTGCGCGCTTCTCCTGTTGATTTGGTCAATCCCGCTTCAACCATGGCGGTCAACAGGCCTGTGCCTGCTGCGCAGCTCGTGCAGGGCATGCCATCTTGCTGCAGCTCTTGTAAATCGGACTCAAGCAGTTGTCCTGCATCTCCGGCGAAAAGCGCGGCGCTAATACGTTCAGCGGCTACGACCGCCTGTTCGCCATGGACGATCGTCGTGACTTCTTGCGCTAACTTTTTGTGCGCCTTCCTTAGTTCTGGTCGGTCTTGGATCTCGACTTCAAGACTCTCAATTTCATCTTGCGCTAAGAAGGTGAACAGCTTGAGGAAGCTGACAACATCCGCGTCAGCTGTGTTAAGCCAAAACTGATAGAACGCGTAGGGTGACGTTTTTTTCGGATCAATCCAAACGGCGCCGGCCGCTGATTTACCAAACTTTGTCCCATCAGCCTTGGTTACCAGCGGCATAGTGAATGCAAAGGCACTTTCGCCCGTATGTCGACGGATCAAATCAATGCCCGAAACGATGTTGCCCCATTGATCGCTGCCACCGATCTGCAGCAAACAGCCTTCATTTTGAGCCAGCCGCAGAAAATCCATGGCCTGCAGCAGCATGTAGCTGAATTCCGTGTAGGAGATGCCCTCATTGGTGCGCTCCAAGCGCGACTTCACAGAATCCCGCTGGATCATGCTATTGACCGAAAAATGCTTACCAATATCGCGCAAAAAATCTATGACAGGCAGGTCATGGGTCCAATCCAGATTGTTGACGATCTTGGCCGCGGTGCCATCCTGAATGTCGAACTCGAGGAATCCGCTGACTTGCACTCTCAGTGCCTGTATCCAGTTACTGACCGTTTCACCCGCATTTAGCGAGCGCTCGTCATCACGGCCAGACGGATCTCCAATCATTCCGGTGGCACCGCCAAGTAATAGCAAGGGTCGATGGCCCTGCAGCTGAAATCTGCGCAGGGCAAGAAGCGGCACAAGGCTACCAACATGCAAACTGTCCGCCGTTGGGTCAAAACCGCAGTAAAGTGACTGACACCCAGAATCCAAATACTCGAGCAAACCCTGTTCATCAGATACTTGTGTCAGCAGTCCACGCCAACGCAATTCATCAATAAAGGCCTGTGTGCTCATTCAAATCGTCCCAGAAGATTGCAGATTACAACGCCAGTCTGTACCCACGTGTCTGATGCCGTCGGCAAGGCGCGCAACTGTAACAAAAGTCTCTGCAAAGCCACATGCCGCGGATCGCAAGACGCACAACTATGTCGCTGGGGTTCTTTTCTTGTGCCAACTTTCTTCTATAATCGCGTCGCGCTGTCTCTAGGCCTGATGTAATGGTCTTTGACCTCATAGAGCACAGGCCATATCAGCCCGAAATCAGGAACAATCTCAGTAGATGCCAATGCCGCCTCTTCACAAAAGACTTGCTGCAATTATCGGATTAAGCCTGATGCTGCTTTTTGCTTCGGGATTTATTCCAGAGGAGCCAACTGACCATCCGCTAACGCTGACGACACCCTTGCCAGAGCTGGAGTCTGGTCAGGCCAGGAACGTTAGTGGGGCTCAAGGGGGGGCTTTGCTACCTAACGCTGCAGCTAATGGCGTCGAAACGCGGGGCCCAGCGTCGCCGAAAGAGTACGTTGTCAACGAAGATGCTGTTGTAACCAGCGAGACGGTAAGAGCTGGCGATAGCATGGCACTGATTTTCGCGCGTCGAAATTTTTCCGCGCGCGCCCTTTATGCTCTGACGCAAACAGCACACGGCGAGACGCTTACGGGAATTTTCCCTGGAGCCAGGCTGACCTTTGAGAGTAAAAACGACCAACTGACCGCTCTAACCTATGAACCCGGCCCACTGGAGCGCGTGGTTTTCTCCCGAGAGCAAGACGGCAGCTTTAGCAGTGAGGAGATCTTCACAGAGCCAGAGAAAGTACTGACCTACAAGCACGGGATAATCAGTAGCAGCCTGTTCTCCACGAGCCAAGCCATCGGCCTGCCCGACAATCTAACGATGCGACTCGCGCAGATCTTTCAATGGGATATTGATTTCGTGCTCGACATCCGTCCGGGAGACGAGTTTTTTGCCTTGGTGGAAGAACAATATCTTGATGGCGAGTTCATCGGCTTTGGAGACATTCTGTCAGCAAGGTTTGTCAATCAAGGTCGCACTTTCACGGCGGTGCGATACACCACCGAAAACGGTGTCTCAGATTACTTCAATGCTCAAGGGCGGAGTATGCGAAAAGCCTTTCTGCGAGCTCCGGTGGAATTCTCCCGCATTAGCTCAAGCTTTAACCTGCGCCGCAAGCACCCGCTTTACAAAACCGTTAGGCCGCACCGCGGCATTGATTATGCGGCGCCACCCGGCACACCGATTCTTGCAGCAGGTGACGGCAGGGTAGAGATTGCTTCTCGCACCAAACCAAACGGCAATTACGTGGTGATCAAGCATGGCGAGCAATTCGTGACCAAGTACTTACACCTGTCGAAATTTGCCAGGGGTATCAAGTCCGGAAAACGAGTCAACCAAGGACAGATCATTGGGTATGTGGGATCCACCGGCTATGCCACCGGCCCACACCTTCACTATGAGTTTCTCGTCAATGGCGTGCATCAGAATCCTCGCACGGTATCTCTGCCTCAAGCAAAACCAGTGAATGAACAGGAAATCAGCAGATTCCGCGAAAGAACGTTCGAAAATTTGGTGTTGCTGGATCATTTCAACCAACAGGTTGCCCTTGCTTCGACGAGCCAACGCTCGTGACCTACGGGAACTACGTCGGCTGCATGACTGGGACCAGCGTGGATGGATTGGACCTTGCACTGATCGAAGTTTCTCCACTAAACCTCTCAAAGGGCGTGGAGGAAGCAATCGTCGTGCTCAACGCGCAGACACGACCCCTTCCTGAGGCGCTACGAGACTCATTACTCGCCTGCGGCCAGCCGGACCAGTCAAATGTAGATTTATTGGGAGAATGCGATACCCAACTCGGCCATTTTATAGGCACTTCTATCACCGATTGGCTTAAGTCACTGGGCATTCCGGCGGGCACGATTCAGGCCATTGGCAGCCATGGTCAAACAGTCAGGCACAGACCACCAAAAACTCTTGGTACGGCGTTCACACTGCAAATTGGCGACCCTAATCACATCGCGGAGATCACTGGCATTGATACGGTAGCGGACTTTCGGCGTCGCGATATGGCGGCCGGTGGCCAGGGTGCGCCATTGGCACCAGCTTTCCACAAAGTCCTTTTCGGCGATACTGCAATGGCAACCTGCGTGGTTAACATTGGCGGTATCAGCAATATTTCACCCTTAAACGAGCGAGGCGGCGGATTCGATACCGGACCAGGCAACTGTCTTTTGGACAGTTGGTTTTGCCAACATCACCCAAACCACTCTGAGAGCTATGACGCCTCTGGCGCCTGGGCGGCCTCGGGAAAGGTGCATGATGGCTTACTCAGGCGAATGCTCGAGGACGCCTACTTCTCGAAGAGACCACCGAAAAGCACGGGGCGGGAATACTTCAATATGGCCTGGCTCAAGTCACATTTACAGGCACTGCCGGACAATCCACCAGCTGCCGATGTTCAAGCCACCCTGTCACAGCTAACGGCTACCTCCCTCGCAGCAGCGATCATCGACACGATGCCTGATGTACGAGACGTGCCTATTTGTGGCGGCGGTCGAGGGAACGATCACCTGATGCGCAATATTCAGGCGGCATTAAATCCACGAGAGCAAGCAGATGTTCGCGTGATGCCATGCGAGGCTTGGGGCTTTGATGGGGATGCTATCGAGGCCGCAGCATTCGCCTGGTTGGCCTACCGGCGAGTGGCTGCCTTAAAGGGAAATCAACCTGACGTTACCGGTGCAATGGGTGAGCGTGTCTTAGGTGCGCTTTATCCGGGCTGAATTTCTCACGCTTTGGAACCCTGGAGCTTCGGCTTCGCTTTTCTCATTACTCGCGGCAAAGAGACGCCTATAGAGAAAATGAGCTGCCGCAACCACATGTTGCGGATGCATTAGGATTTGAAACCGTGAACTGCGCCCCGGCAAGATCCTCGACGTAGTCGATATCCGAGCCAGCTAAATAGGGGTAGCTCATTGCATCCACAAGCATACGCACACCCAGGCGTTCAATAACGGCATCGTCTTCTGCGGGCGTATCGTCAAAGGTAAAGCCGTAAGAAAAGCCATTGCAGCCTCCGCCTGTAATAAATACCCGCAGACATAGCAGCGGGTCCCCTTCGTCTTCGATCAGACGTTTTACTTTACCGGCGGCTCTTTCTGAAAACTCTATATCTGCGTGCATCTACTTATTATTCTTTGACTAGCCCAATGCCTTCAACTTTCCTTTCTTCGACGGAAACCACTTTTTCGGGCACAGAATGCATGAGTCGTCCCTGCACCGAAGCCCCCATATGCATCTGTAACACGTTGTAGTGCAGGTCTCCCTGAATAACAGCACCCTCCGCGATTTCGAGGTGCTCAAGCGCATAGACAGTTCCATCGACGCGTCCATGAATCAGCACGACAGGAGCACGGATATCACCGATCACATGACCGCCCGGACTGACCGTCATCGAAGCCCCAAGTTCCTCAGCTGAGGTGGATCCGCGCAATATGCCGTTCACCACCAATTGGCTAGAAAATGTAATGTCACCGACCAATTCAGCGTCCGTCGCTATCAACGTCAGTTCTTTCTTTTTCGCCATCTTCGGTACTTTTCTATTCCACTTCATGGGCAATGCAACTCAGCGTTGGGCTACATACGTTAATCTGTCTACGCCGGCCAGACAAACTCAGCTTCAACAGGTGTTCCTTTTTTGCCAATCACTGCAACTTTTATGCGACTTGGCGTAAATTCTGTCGGTAACTCGACCGTTTGCTCCAATGCCTGAAAGTAGCGAAATCGAAAATCCAGATTCGTCGGAGCACCACCTAAGTCAGCTGTCATGAGTCTTACTGCCTCTCCATTTTGCGTGCCCTGAATCTCGAGTCTCACGGACCCACTGACAATCGATGGGCGCTCGGCTACCTGGATGAGGGTGGCTTCTATCACGTATGTGGAAGCGGTCGAGGCAGAAACACTGAGTCGCTCTACATGTATCCCTTGGTCGGTTTCGCCAGGGACCATTATTTTGCGGAAAAATCCCAGTTCGGTTTCTAACCCTGCGTTAACCGTGTGTAGCTGCGTTAACTCATCGCGAAGCGCGATCGATGTGTGGTTCTGTGTATCAATAATAAGTTCGCTGTCCGTCAAGCGACTTTGCAATATCGAGTTTTGATTGCTGAGCTCTCTCACTTCATCGCGCAAAGACCCATTTTGCTGAATCTGGGTTTGAGCTGCGGAAACACCAGCCCAAAATCCAGCGCCACCTGCTAAGGCGGACGCGGCTATGGCGGCCGACCATATTAACCGTCGACGCCACAGAGATTGTTCTTTGACCACCCGGTACTGCAACTGTCTTCCTTAACTAAGCACGCTGTTCCGAACGCGGTCATCCTACCTGTGAGCCGCCGTGTTCGCACCACCTCAACACACTGCTTACCTTTTGGGACATTCGTTAATGTCGAGGCAAAGGTGGCGGTATTATGAACCCTTAATCGATACACTAAAAACCACTGCCTCCAGCAGAGGAATCGCAAACCATGTACCTTTGGCTTAAAGCCTTCCACATCATTAGCGTTATCACCTGGTTTGCAGGCATCTTCTATCTACCGCGATTGTTTGTTTACCACGCGGCCTGTGAAGACGAGATCAGCAGTGAACGCTTCAAAATTATGGAGCGAAAGCTCTATCGATTAATTATGACGCCCTCCATGGTCATTACCCTTACGCTTGGATTCGGCATGTTAGCGATGGCATGGCAGGGACTCAGCGCTCAGTCCTGGATTTGGATTAAGATTGCCTTGGTCGGTCTACTCATTGCTTACCACGTGCATTGCGGCTGGATCATTAGGGCGTTTGCGACAAATACGCAGTATCGAAGCGAGAGATTTTTTCGGATATACAACGAACTTCCTGTACTAATACTGATCCCAGTTATCTTGCTCGTCGTTCTGCAACCCTTCTAAGTCGAAAGTCTATTGC
>CACMHG010000004.1 GCA_902613475.1 K189A clade bacterium | reverse complement strand
AAAGGGAATTGCGAGCACCTCGGCTTCGGGTAGAGCGAGGGACAAGTCGTCCTGCAGGGTCTTCAGCACTTTTTCGGTGTCTTCTGCCGAGGTGGTATTGACCCACCCCGCAGCAAAGCTCGGCACTCGCTCGTTAAGCGAGACTACGTTGTAGTAGACCCGCGGCGCACCTTCACCAATGGTCCAAAACGTATCGGTAACGTTGGGATAGCTGCGCAGAATATTGTCCGCACGAAAGACGCTGTCGCGGGTTTCCCATATCGACGCCTGGCTGGGCAGCGAGATTTGAATTTGAAACTGATTGCGATCAACCGCCGGGAAAAACTGATTGGTCAATGTAGGCGACAGAGCGAAGCCAATGAACGGCATGACCAAGGCCACCCCGATCCCGATCATCGGGCGTGCAACGGCAACCTGAAGTGTTTTGCGATACCACTGACTAAGCCCTGGGTTTGAAAAGCCTTGCTGCCACCAACGACCACCGCCGCGAGGTGGCCAACGTTCCTCAATATAACCGGCGAAGGCGGGTATGACGGTCATCGCCAAAAAGAATGAACTGGCCACGGATAGCGCCACGGTTACGCCGAGGGTGCCGGTGAAATCGCCAACACCCCCTGGCGCGAGCGCTATGGGCATGAAGGCGAAAACGGTGGTAGCAGTAGACGCGCCCAGGGGAATCCAAAGATGTTTAATGGACCGATCAATGGCCTCGCCAACAGATGCCCCGCGCTGTCGTTTGAGCTTGTAGTCTTCAACCACGACGATGGCGTTATCGATTAACAGCCCTAGAGAAATGATCAGACCGGTGACGGACATTTGGTGCAGAGGAATGTCCAAGTACATCATGCCAATCAGCACCATGGCGGCAGACAGCGGCAGCGCGATGCCTACCGTCAGCGCCGAACGCACGCCCATCATCCATATCAGCACCAGTAGCACTAAGATCAGCGCGAACACGAGGTTGGTGCCCAGCGACACCATACGGTCGCCGGTATAGGTGTTCTGCATGTACACGACATCAAGGGCAATACCGTCGGGCAGGCTGGTCTGCAGTTTGCTTACCGTTGCCTGCGCCGCCCTGGTCCAGGGCTCTATTTGCAGTCCAGGCTGCATTTTAGCGTTGACGAATATCACCTGCTTATCGCCATGAAATGCCAAGCTGCGGGGTGGGTCGAGGGCGGTCTTGCTGACCGTGGCAATATCAGACACGCGCAGAGTTTGACTGTTTGCATTGACTGCAAGGGGAATGCGAGCGATGCGCTCTGTTGATTTCAGATCGGCCTGTACCTCGACCAGCATGTCGCTGGTACCCGCGCGCAGTCGGCCAGCGGGAATTTTGGTATCAGCGCTGGCGATCGCTTAGGCGACTCGCGCTGCGTTCATACCGCTTGTCGCGAGTTTGAAGGGGTCAACGGCGACACGTATTTCTTCTTCGGCTTCGCCCCAGGTTTCAGCGATTTCCGTGCCAGGCGTATTGGCGAGGTTGATGCGCAGGGATTCCGCAATCCGCGACAAAATGCCCATTTGCGGTTGCGAGGGATGCTGCCAACTGATGGCAACAATAATCGTCGACGCAATGGGCTGATTCACCTCCAGCTCTGGTTCCACCGTGCCTGGGGGCAGCATGGGCACGGTATCACCCAGTATGTCGCGAACTTGCGACCAGACGTTATCGGTCTGGGCGTCAGCAACAGATTCATAAAGCTCGATACCGACAACGGATTGACCACCCTTGGAACTGGAATTCAGCTCCTTAATATCTGGAATTTCTCGCAGGGCAGTCTCGATAGGTTCGCTGATCAGGGTTTCCATGCGCTGCGCAGTTGCACCAGGCAAAAAGGTCACAACCATTCCATAGCGCTCGGCCATCTTCGGATCTTCTTGGCGCGCGAGTCCGGCAAATGCGGCTCCGCCAAGAACCACAATGAACAGCACCAGTAGGGCGCTGACGCGAGGGTTGGTATAAAAAAGGTTAGCGCGCACTGATGGTCATCTGCGCAGCTATCGGTATCACCCGCTGACCGGCGACGATGCGCTGTGTACCGGTGGCAACGACGCGATCACTGGTTGAGAGCAGGCCACGCACGAAGGCTCGGTCGCCTTCGTTGTGCACAATCTCAACTAAACGCTGTTGTACGATGTTTTCGGCGTCGATGATAAAGACGCCCCACAGCCCCCGATCCATGGCTGTGAGGGCATCAATGGGTACCCAAAAACCGTTGCCGGGCACACGCTGACGCAGCGAAAGCTCAACCACCGCACCCAGCGGAATGCGTTGATCAGCCACCGTAAAAACTGCGGTTACCGTGCGCGTGTTGGGATTCACCTCAGGCAAAAGACTTCGCAGCTGTGCACTGGCTGAGACGTTTTGCCAGTTAATGGTATAGGCATCGCCAACAGTCAGGCTGGTAACCGCACTCTCAGGAATGCCGATATGGGCTTCACGCTTGCTCGTTTCTACCAGACTCAAAGCCGGTGAGCCGGGGCCGATTTGTGAGCCCTCGTCGACATGCCGTGCTTGAATGACGCCACCAAAGGGTGAACGAATCTCCGCCTCGGACAAGGCAACTTCCATGGCCTCGACGGCGGCCTGCGCGCGGCCAAGAGACGCTTGTGCGACCTCCAACTGGGCGCGGCTGACCCGGTACTGCAAATGGGCTTCGTCAAAGGCTTGTTGTGACACATTGCCGTTAGCACGTAGCGCACGCACCCGGCGCTCGGTGTTAGCAGCAAGTTCTGTCTGAGCGCTGGCAGATCGCCGGTTTGCTGCAGCCAGTACTGCTTCAGATTGCGCTCTGCGTAAATCTGACGCCAACGCGCGGGTGTCGAGTTGGGCCAGCAGCTGACCTGCCGCAACGGAATCGCCTAAGTCCACCACAACCGTCGCGACTTCGCCGCCCCGTTTAAAGCCGAGCTCCGCGCGCCGCGCCGCTCGGCTGGTGCCCGCATAAACGCGATTGGTCGAAAACTCTGCCTGAGGTGTCACCGTAACGTAAGAAACGGTGAGCTCTGCAAAGGACAGAGGTGTAGCAATCAATAGAAGCATGCCAGCCCATAAAGGTGGTCGAATAAAGGCAGATGCGATGAAGAAAAAGCTGCGCATAACGTTACTCGTTAGAGGTCTAATCGATGGCAAAGTCTAGGCAAAGCCGTCAATGTAAGCAATGCTAACATTATGTTACCTTGGCAGATTACCGACACAGATGCAGGTGTGACGTGAAAAGCAGATCGAAATATCATCACGGCGAGCTGCGCAGCGCACTTGTCTCCCTTGCCGTCACAGAAATCGCTCGGGCTGGTGTCGAAAAGCTGAGCCTTCGATCTCTAGCTCGGCAGGCTGGTGTATCGCCGACTGCGCCGTTTCGCCACTTTCCTGATAAACAAACCTTGCTCGCAGGTATTGCAATTGAGGGCTTTGAAGAGCTCGCAAGGCGGCTGACTGAAACAAGTGAATCGAATCCAGACATTGAGGAGCGCTTCATCGAACTGGGCACCACCTACGTGGGATTCGCCCAGGATTTTCCAGTGCACTATCAGCTCATGTTCGGCGCAGTACTTGGAGACTTTTCAACTTCCAAGGAGCTACAGGAAGCTGCCGCGAGCTCTTACGCGGTGCTCGACGCAACCCTCGCTGAAATGAAGCACAGCCAATCGTTAGATCACGATGTCGCAACACTTGGTGGACTGGTCTGGTCTTCGGTCCACGGCATGGCATCTCTGGTGATCAATGTACCCACGGCAAGCGTGCCCACAGTGGCTAATGCTGCGCCTCGACAGGCGGTAAAATCCATACATGAGAATATGCGAGTGTCCCTGAAAATGATGTATCGGGGCGTGATGCGTTAACGCGCTGCATACTGATCTTCGAGTAGCGCTAGCCTCATAAAACAAATGTTCCGGCGGGCAAAGGAACAAATGACCTCAGAATTAGGGGGAATTGAATATGCGACGTGAGTGGAGCTGATCGCCGCGCTGGGTGAGTAATACTGCGCGGTATCTTAAACTGACGCTTTACCCTTGGAGGGCACATGGAATTTAACAACCGCATCACGAAGCTGCTTGGTGTCGAAACGCCCATCGTGCAGGCACCCATGGGCTGGATTGCGCGCTCGCAACTGGCTTCAGCCGTATCCAACGCCGGTGGCCTCGGCATCATCGAAACGTCGTCTGGGGAACTGGACGCGATCCGTGAAGAAATTTTGAAGATGCGGCAGCTTACCGACAAACCCTTTGGGGTGAACGTCGCTCAAGCCTTTGTTCGAGACCCTGACATTGTGCAGTTCATTATCGATCAGGGGGTCAAATTCGTGACGACATCGGCGGGTAATCCTGCGCGTTATACCGATCAGCTAAAAAGTGCGGGCTTAACGGTTTTTCACGTGGTGCCAAGCTTGAGCGCAGCGCTTAAGGCGGTTGAATGCGGTGTCGATGGTTTGATTGTTGAAGGTGGCGAGGGTGGCGGCTTCAAAAACCCCCAGGACGTCGCCAGCATGGTGCTGTTGCCCTTGGTGCGCTCGAAGGTCGATGTGCCCATTATTGCGGCAGGCGGCTTCCTGGACGGCGGCACCATGGCCGCTGCCTTTGCTCTTGGCGCGGAAGCAGTGCAGATGGGCACGCGCATGGTATCCGCGGCAGAATCGCCAGTGCACGCAAACTGGAAAAACGCCATCGTGAACGCCGCAGAGACCGATACGGTGTTTTTGAATCGTGCCCACTCGCCGGCACTGCGCGCAATTCGTACCGAGAAAACCTCGCGTTTGGAATTCTCTACAGACAATGTTATCGGCGAATTTGGCACCGCGACAGATCTGTACTTTGGTGGCGACATGGAGGCCAGCATCGCCTTGACCGGTCAGGTGGCGGGACGGATCGACGCTGTGCGACCGGTGGCTGAGGTGATCGCGGAAGTGCGCAAAGAATTTTTTGAAGTGGTAGACACCTTGGCTCGGCAATATCTGTAGCACAAGTGACTGTGAGCTAGCTCACTGATTAACCATTTGGTTGATGCTTAAGCAAGCAAATGCGGGTCAGTCGATTAGCATAGGCAGTCATGGTTCTTGGCGCGGGTAAGTACATGATGAAGCGAGTATTGCAGGTTCTATTGGCAAGCCTTCCCCTGCTTGGTCTGGGTTGCGCGATGCCTTTTCAAGAGCCGCGCCCCGAGATATTGCAGCCAACAGAAGGTCTGACCGAAGGCTTCATTGGTCTGACAGAAACACAGGCAAGAGCGTTGGCACGCAGTCGCAACGTACCGTTTCGCGTAGTACAGCGAGACGGGAAAGACCTAGCCGTTACCTTTGATTTTCGACGCGGACGTATCAATGCCCAGGTGCGTGAGAATGTTGTCTTCGCCTACACCGTTGAAGGTGAGCCTGGCGAGAAGGTGCAAAAGCCGCAGAACGACGACCGGCCCAATTCCAGTACCAATATCATAAGACCCGATTGCCTAAGGTTTTTCGATGGCTGCAACCACTGCGTGCGTAGCCAATCGGGTGGGCCTGCGGCGTGTACCAAAATGGCCTGCGCTGAATATGCGCCAGCCCGGTGTTTGAGTAGAAAAAAAGACCCTTCGTCCTGAATCTTACGCCGCCTATGCGGCGTCTCCTTGCCTCGGCTTGGGTTGTCTGAATGCTGATGATCAAGCAAAGCAATGGCGGAGAAAGTCATGGCGAGTTCTTTAATCGGTCTATCGAATGAATCAGGCGCTCTGCGCGCTTCGCGACGATTCTGCTGTTACTTCTTTTATCTCTTGGTCGCTCTGACCCTAACCCCCATCCTCGTGAATGCGGACAAACATGTTCGCCAAAATGCAGAGCCGCTGCCTCCAAGCGCGTTTTATCGATTGCCCCAGTACGCCCATCCTAAGCTATCGCCCTCTGGTCGATATTTGGCGTCTCGGGTGGTGGTGAGTGGAAAATTGGGGTTGCTGATTAATGCCCTTGAAGGCGAAGAAGAGCCCTTTTTGCTTGATAGTGGAGATCGCTGGAAGGTGCGTAAAACGCTCTGGGTCAGTGACCACGAGCTATTGGTGAGTTTTGCGCGGCCCCTAGCGTATGGCGTCACACCGGTCGTTGTCTCGAGAACCATGCTACTGGATATGCAGACCCGTCAGGCGCGAACACTGTTTAAGCGTGACCAACAAGGTGGGTTCAGACAGATACAAGATGCGATCTTAGGGCGAGTGCATAACAAGCCCGGCGCCTACCTCATCATGGGAGCCAAGGGTAATAATCCGAAACTGCGCGGGGTTTATGAGGTAAGCGGTGCACCACAGCGCCTGCCAAACAGTTCGGTGCAAGCGCCACAAAAAGACATTTTTGAATGGACGGCTGATCGACTGGGAAACGTACGTGTGGGCCATGGTTTTACGGCGGATCAGCAGCAGGGTGTTTTGAAGCTTAAAGATGCCGGGGGTAACTGGCACGACGCCAGCCCACTGATCGATCGCGAGGCCTGGGTACTGGCTGCGCCTACCAAGGACACCAGTGCGTACTATGTATTGATGCTGCCGAGCTCTGGTGCCGACACCAAGACCGATAACTTCGGTCTTCGTCACGTGTATCAATACGATGCGGCGACCGGCGAGGAGTCTGTGCTATTTGAAGCCATCAGCAGTGAAGTCTCCCATCTGCTGATGGATCTTAAGGGCGAGAAAATCGTCATGGTGCGCTATCAGGACGAAAGTACTGATCCGTTGATTTTTGATGACGAACTCGCTGAGATTTACACGACCTTAAAGAAGCAGTTTTCAAAAGCTTGGGTTGGGCTGGAGAGCGTGAGCGACGATCTATCACGTGCCGTGGTCAGCGTGAGCTCGCCGAAAATCCCCGGATCCCTGTATATCTACAACGCTGAAAAGCGCGAGCTGGCGGCATTTCGACAGCGGTATCCCGGTCTGGCCGCAAGTCAGCTGGCAGAAGTTCATGAGATCGCGTATCCCGCACGAGACGGTCTAACCATTCCAGCCTACCTGACCCTGCCTCACGGGCTGTCTCCGGAATCCGCCGATAAATTGCCCTTTGTCGTTTTGCCCCACGGCGGCCCTCACGCCAGGGATTTTAGGCGCTTCGACTGGATGGCTCAGATGTTGGCTGATGAGGGTTATGGAGTCATCCAAATGAACTTCCGAGGGTCGACTGGATATGGCGTCGCATTCGAGAAGGCCGGACGCAAACAGTGGGGTGACGTGATGCTCAACGATATCAATGACGCAACGCGGTGGCTTGTTGATAACGCATTGGCCGAGCCGTCGCGTATTTGCATCGTAGGGGAAGTTTTTGGCGGTTACGCCGCCATGATGAGTGCGGTTAAACACCCCGATCTCTATGAATGCGCCGCCAGCTTGAATGGCATCAGCGATCTTTACTCGGCCGTCGCAGAGGGACGTCGCTATGTTGGTGGTTTCTACTTTAGACGCCACATAGGACGTCTCTGGGAAGGAAAAGAGCTGGATCGAAATTCACCGATCAACAAACAAATGCGAAAGGCAGTGCCACTGATGCTGACGGCCTCTGAACAAAACCGCATCGTGTCTCCAAAACAGTCGCGGCGTATGTACAACGCGCTAAAAAAATCGAACAACCCGGTGGAGTTTGTCGAGCTACCCCAGGGAGATCATTTCCTGTCTCGCGAGGAAAATCGGCAATCTTTTGCGCAAGCACTGCTGAGATTCTTGGACGAACACTTGGGCAAACCCTATCAGCAACTTGCTCAAGCGATCAGTTCATCGCAGTAGTCGAAGCGCGCGCTGCCAAAAACGCGTCGACCCTTGCCTGCACATTCGCGCGAATGTTCATGTAGAAAAAGCTGTAGTCGTAAATGTGGTAGTTGCCCTCGCCGAAGGGCCTGCCGCTGTAATTCGCTGAGCGAATGTCACTAACAATCAGCTGACTGTCTTTGCATTGAGCATCAACAACGCCGGGCTCGATCGCGCCACCGGCCATGAAGTCAACGCCACCCAAATTTGCGTCATAGCTGGCAGGCTGCTCATTCGTCGACCAAGTGAGTGGGTTAACGCAAAGGTCGCCGGGCTCCGCCAACTGGACTGGCGCATCCGCCGCGCTCGCGTTCCAAGTGACCTGGCAACCGACTTGGGCAACGCTTTCACACACAGGCAAGCCGTTGCTGGTGTCGACGGAATAACCGATGGGGTAGGCCGCCACGAGGCGATTGGCCAATGCTGTGCCCACCAGTTCTTCTTCGATCAGTCGGTCAAGATGGTGGCTGCCTTGGCTATGGCCGGCGAGGACTATGGGGCGATCCGGATTAAGACGCAAAAACTCCTGGAACGCAGCGGCCACATCATCGTAAGCAAGCGCCAGCGCCTGTTCCCCGTTTTTCGCGCCGCTTTCGTCCATGAAGCTGAAAATGGTCGCCTGTCGGTAGCGCGGTGCGTAAACATCGCAGCAACCGTTGAACACGCTCGCTTGGTTTCGCATAACCGTGTCGTCTGTCCGCTTGTTGGTTACCGCATGATCAAGAGGTTGGTTCCATCCTGCGCTTTCTAGGTAGGTCGTGGGGTGCACAAAAAAAACTGCAATATTCTCCTTCTCCCCCGCCTGGGACGAATACCCCACAGGTACTATATCGGCCGCGTCTTCCTTGCTTGGCAGTGATGCCCAGTGATTTGGATTGGTGTAATTCGGTGCGGCTGGCGGAACGGTGTCCGCGAAGCTCTTGCTTGGCTGCATAAAGTAAAAAACTGTCGCCATCATCAGCGGACTGTTGACGAATACGACGCCTGCGGCCACCAGTACGGCAAGGGTAATGCCGGTTATCTTCCACTTACTTATCTCTCTTCCCCCCAGAGTCTTTGCTGTCTAGCCTCGGTCGTATGTTAGGGCCTGACCGTAAGGCCCATCTACTACCTGGCTTCCATTGTAACGTTGATGCCCATTCACCCAGGTGCCGGCAATTCGGTGCTTGAATGCATAGCCCGCAAATGGACTCCAGCCGCATTTACTGAGCACCGGGTCGTCCTGTGTTGATGGGTTTGGTGCGATCAGGGTGATGTCTGCAAAGTAACCTTCCCGCAAGAAACCTCGCTCGGCAACTTGGTAAAGGATGGCTGGGGCATGGGATGTTTTTCGCACCACTTGCTCAATGCTAAAGGTGCCGTCTTCAACCCGCTCCATCAGCGACACCAGCGCATGCTGAACCAAGGGTAAACCCGCAGGCGCCTTGGCGTATTTGCGGCCTTTTTCTTCTAGCGTGTGCGGTGCGTGGTCTGTGGCAATCACATCTATTCGGTCTTCGGCAACGGCCTTAAGAAGCGCCGAGCGATCTACTGCAGTTTTGATTGCCGGATTGCATTTGATGAAGGCGCCTCGCTGTTCGTAGTCTTCGGCGCTGAAAAACAGATGATGGACACATGCTTCAGCGGTGATGCGTTTCTGCTCAAGCGGGCCGACCTCAAACAGCTCCATTTCTTTTGCCGTGGTCAGGTGCAGTACATGCAGCTTGGTGCCATATTTTTTGGCAAGCCCCACGGCTAAGGAGCTGGAGGCATAGCATGCCTCTTCTGAGCGGATGTTGGGATGCTCGCTAAAGGGTACATCGTCGCCCCACTTTTCTGCGGCAGCGGCTTCGGCGGCTAGGATCATCGGTGTGTTTTCGCAGTGAGTCGCCACAAGCAAATCCGTCGCGGCGAAAATACCCTCTAGCGTGGTTTGATCATCGACCAGCATGTTACCGGTGCTAGCCCCCATGAAAATCTTGACCCCGCAGGTCAGACTGGGATCGACGCTTTTGACCGCTTCGAGATTGTCGTTGGTCGCGCCCAAGTAGAAGCCGTAGTTGGCAGCACTGCAGTTAGCCGCCCGCTCACGTTTGTCGAGCAAGGCGCTCTGGGAAGTGGTGAGGGGATTGCAGTTGGGCATTTCCATGTAGCTGGTGATTCCACCGGCGACCGCTGCCGCAGACTCCGTGCGGATATTGCCCTTATGCTCAAATCCCGGCTCGCGAAAGTGGACTTGATCATCGATCATCCCGGGGATCAGGTAGGCACCCGCGGCGTCGAATACGGTGGCATCACTGGGCGCAGGCACGTTAATACCCTTGATACGTTCACCTTCTATAACCAGTTCACCTTCGGTAATAGTGCCCTCATTAACAATTCGGGCGTTGACGATTCGTTGATTCATAGTCGGATTTTGACCTCGGCTTCGATTTCTACCGGAACGTTGAAGGGCAGCTCCGCCATACCTACGGCGCTGCGCGCATGTGCGCCCACATCGGCACCAAAAATGTTGAGCAGCATATCTGAACAGCCATTTATCACCGCCGGAATTTGCGTAAAGCCCGGCGCGGCATTGACCATGCCAAATATGCGCAGCCATTTTTCAACGCGATCAAGCTCGCCAATATGAGCCTTGATGCTAGCGCACAGGCCCAGAGCAATTCTCCCCGCGATGGTGTAAGCCTCCTCTGGGCTGACCTGCGCTCCGACTTTGCCAAACGGCTTGCTCATTGCACCGGTAAGATCCGTTGGGACATGGCCCGACAGAAATAGACGATCGCCGTCTGCCCGCACAAGGTCGAAGGGCAAGGCGGCGGTGTTCATTGGTTGGGGCAGTTCAATGCCCAGTTCGGTCAGGCGTGCTTCAACGCTCATGCGCTATGCTCTAAAGATGCAGAACAACAGACTATAGAAGGTTAAAGCCCTGGAGTACTAGTGTCCTAGGCTTCGCGTGCTTTCGAGGGCGCGGCTACTGCATAATATCCGAATGAATACATTACCTCAGTCGTCGGCGAGCTCTGACGACCTAGTCCAGCAAAGCCCTGCACATCGAGCGGTATTGAATCGACTGCAAGCGCTCCTGCCTGCAGAAAGTGTTATCACCGATGCGGCCGGTTTACGTCCCTACGAAACCGACGGACTTACCGCCATCCGCGAAATGCCATGGGTGGTCGTATTGCCGGAAACCGAGGCGCAGGTCGCGGATATTGTGTGCTGTTGCGCTGAGTACGGGGTGCCGATCATTCCCCGTGGGGCAGGCACGGGTCTCTCTGGTGGCGCCAGGCCTCATCAAGAGGGCGTGGTGCTGGGCTTATCGAAAATGTCGGCGATTTTAGATATCGATCCGCAAAACCGTATCGCGAAGGTCCAGCCCGGCGTGCGCAATTTAGCGATTACTCAAGCAGCCCAAGCACACGGTCTGTACTACGCGCCGGATCCTTCATCGCAAATCGCCTGCAGCATTGGCGGCAATGTGGCCGAGAACGCCGGAGGCGTGCACTGCCTGAAATATGGCCTCACCGTAAATAACGTTCTTGGAGCGCGGGTGGTTATGGCCTGCGGTGAGATCGTGGAGCTTGGTGGCGCGCTCTATGACAACCCCGGTCCAGATTTACTGGCGCTGATCTGCGGCTCGGAAGGCATGTTGGGTATTGTCACCGAGGTAACCGTCGCGTTGCTGCCAGAGCCCGAAACCAAGGCAGTGCTGCTCGCAGCATTTTCGCAGGTGGTCGACGCCGGCAGCGCAGTTGCGGCCATTATCAGCGCTGGGATTATTCCTGCGGGTATGGAGATGATGGATCAGATGGCAGTGCAGGCGGCGGAAGCCTTTGCCAACGCGGGGTACCCGTTGGATGCTGAAGCCATACTGATTATCGAGCTCGATGGCGCCGCGGCAGAGCTTGCGACACTGAACTCCCAGGTAACCGACTTGCTGCGACAGCATGGGGCGTATCAGATCGATGAGGCCCACGATGCGTCAGCCCAGGCGCGGCTGTGGAAGGGGCGTAAATCGGCCTTCCCAGCAATTGGGCGATTGTCCCCAGACTACCTGTGCATGGACGGCACTATTCCGCGTAAGGCCCTGCCCAAGGTGCTGACAGAAATCGATACCATTTCCCAGACCTTCGGGCTGGCAGTGGCCAACGTATTCCACGCCGCTGATGGCAATTTGCATCCGCTAGTGCTCTTCGACGCCAACGTACCCGGGCAGACAGATCACGCCATGGCCATGGGGGCAAAAATACTGGAAGCCTGCGTCGCTGCCGGCGGTACCGTGACCGGTGAGCATGGGGTTGGCGTGGAAAAGCTCGACACCATGTGCGTGCAGTTTAGTAGTGAAGAACTCGAGCAGTTTTTTCGTTTGAAAGCCGCCGTTGACCCCAAGGCGCTGCTGAATCCGGGCAAGGGTATTCCAACCCTCACCCGCTGCGGAGAACTTGGCGGCATGCATGTTCATCGCGGGCGGCTACCCTTCCCTGAATTGGAACGTTTCTAGGGCACCGCAATAAATGCATGTTTTTCGCCAAAGCGGGGTGAGCTGTTTGCTCGGATCCCCCTGCACCTGCACCTGCACCAGCACTCGCCCGCGCCTTGCGGTTCTGAGTGGAGCGCCATGCGCCAAAATCACCTTTTTAACAGGCGCCCAACTGTGAGCGCGGATCGCAGCCAGGACTTCATCGAGCAAATCAAGACTGCTTCAGGTGATCAGAAAAAATTAGCGATCCAAGGTCATGGGAGCAAGGCTAAATGGCTGCCCCCCGCTAAGAGCGACGATGTGCTGGCGCTCAGTGACCATGCGGGCATCCTGCAATACGAGCCTGAGGAGTTGGTGCTGACCGCACGGGGCGGAACCTCTTTGGCAGAAATCAATGCGGTGCTGACAGAGCGCCAGCAGATGATTGCCTGCGAACCACCGCAGCTGTCCCACGATTTGGTGAATCATTCTTCAGGCACTGACGCCGACGCTGATACCGGTACCCTGGGTGGGGCAGTGGCCTGCGGGTTGAGCGGGCCCGGGAGACCATGGCTCGGTGCCATTCGAGACGCGGTGCTTGGTGTAGAGCTGATCAATGGCGAAGGCGAGTATCTGAAGTTCGGCGGTCAAGTCATGAAAAATGTTGCCGGCTACGACGTGTCGCGGTTGCAGGCCGGTGCCTGGGGTGGGCTGGGGGTCATGTCTGTCATCAGCCTGCGCGTACAGCCCTGCTTTGCAACTGAGCAAACCCTGCATGGCGAGATGTCGGCAAGTCAGGCCTTGGCGCTTTGCGCCAAGTTGGGGGTGCGGAATCTGCCAATAACCGGCACGGCTTGGATTGGCGGTCAACTTCACATCCGACTGGCGGGCAACGATAGTGGCTTGACCGCAGCGTCTTCAGCGTTGGCAGAGTTTGGTTTGCAGGATCACGCTGCGCACCCGGATCTTTGGCGACAGGTGAGGGACCAAGGCCATGAGTTCTTTCAAAAGCAACCGACTCGACAGCGCAACGCGCAGACACTTTGGCGACTGGTCACACCACCTGCCGCGGCGATGCCTGATTTTCTGTCCGACCTGAACCAAGATGCCTTGGTTCTGTGGGGTGGCGGGTTGCGCTGGGTCTATCATGACGACGCCCAGGCGGTGGCCGATTACAGTCGACAAGTTGGCGGTTGGTGCTGGGCTGTTGGCGAGACCATGCCAATTGACCCTATGCAGCGGCAGATAATGGTTCATTTGGCCAGCGCCTTCGATCCCCATGGCGTTTTTGCTTGCCCCCTAAATCTAAACCTGAATTCCGCGCTGGGCAGTGCCTAATGCAAACCAATCTGCCTGACAGTTTTATCGCGACGGATCGGGGGCAGCGCGCTAACGAGATATTGCGCAGCTGTGTGCACTGCGGGTTTTGCAACGCGACCTGCCCGACCTACCAACTGTCCGGTGATGAACTTGATGGACCCCGCGGGCGCATTTACCTGATTAAGGAACTCTTTGAGGGGGCGCAAAGCCCTGAGCGGGTTACCCAGCACTTGGATCGCTGCCTCACTTGCCGCGCCTGCGAAACCACCTGTCCCTCTGGCGTCGCCTACGGAGAGCTGGCGGATATCGCGCGGGTACAACTTGGGCCTCATCGCCCGGGCATGGCTGGTGCCATGCGCCGATTGCTTGGGTGGTTAGTCCCCAACGCTTCTCGATTGCGAGTGCTTTCGCAGATCGGGCATTACTTTAAGTTTTTGCTACCTGAGCCCTTGGCTGCGCAAGTACCCAAGTCGGTCACAAAGGGACTCACCAAAAACACCACCGGGGCCAAACAGGTACTCCTGCTGCAGGGCTGCGCGCAACAGGTAACTACGGGCGAAGTGAACGAAACGCTACAAAGCCTGCTTGGCCAATTGGATGTTGGCGTTATCACTGCCCCAAGCGAGGGATGCTGTGGTTCTCTGGATTTGCATCTTGGCGATGAGGAAAAAACGCTCAAGGCCGCACGCAACAATGTGGATGCGTTCTTTGCCCTGCTCGATCAAGTTGATGCCATCATATCCACTGCGTCAGGCTGTGGGGTTACGGTGAAAGACTATGGTCGATTGCTGGCTGATGACCCTATCTACGCTGACCGTGCCGCCCGAGTCGCGGCGGCCACGGTAGATGTGAGTGAATATCTCACGAGCTACGCCAGCAGGCTAACGCCAAGATTTCCGGGCAAACGGATCGCTTGGCACCCTCCATGTAGCCTGCAGCATGGTCAACAGATTGAGGGTTCGGTCGAGGCGCTGCTGCAGGGTGCCGGGTACGAGCTACTGCCGGTAAGGGACGCTCATTTATGCTGTGGTTCTGCGGGCACCTACTCTGTTTTGCAGCCCCAGTGGTCGGCGCAGCTGCGCGACAATAAGCTACAGGCGCTTCATCAGCATCAGCCCGATCTCATCGCGACGGCCAATGTGGGCTGTCATACCCACCTGGCCCACGGCACGAATACGCCGGTGATGCACTGGATCGAATTGCTCACATGACCTAGTCTTGCCTGGCTTTAGATCCTGGGGAGGGGACAAAGATGAACCAAGAAGAACAGGGTGCCTCAGTCGGCGACTACGGGTTTTTGATGTTTCTCACGTTACTCAACGTGATGAATTTTGTTGACCGCCAGCTGCTTGCCAGCTTTGCGAACTGGATCGTGCCGGATCTTGGCCTGACGAACACAGAGTTCGGTCTGCTTACCGGCCTCATCTTTATTTTCTTTTATTCCGTTGCCGGCGTTTTTATGGGTGTGCTGGCAGACCGCGTGAATCGCACGCGGCTGATTGCTGCTGGATTGGCGCTGTGGAGCGCTCTCACCGCGTTATCGGGTATGGCGAAGGGCTTCGTCAGTTTGGCCATACCGCGCCTGTTTATTGGCGTAGGCGAGTCCATCATGACGCCCACAGCCATGTCGCTGTTGGCGGATCGTTTTCCATCAAGTCGCCTAGGCTTTGCCTCTGGCGTCTATTACATGGGTGTTCCCATTGGTGTGGCCGCCAGCCTGTTCGTGGTGGCCTATTTAGAACCGCTGCTGGGGTGGCGGGGATGCTTCTATGCCCTGGGAGGCGTGGGCCTTGTTCTAGCGGCGATCATGTTCTTCATGAAAGAAACCCCGCGTAAACATGAGACCGAAGCGCTGGCGAAAAAAGAAGCGGAAAAAGCAGATCAAAGCGGTGAGGCGCTGACAGAGATCGATCGGCCATCAGTGAAAGAGATGCTGGCCACCTTGGTCCAGGCTTTTAGAAGTTCACCGGCTCTGCTGATGACCGTATTGGGCGGAGTGGCATTTCACTTTGTTTTGGGGGCGGCAACCTTCGAGCAGCTTTGGTTCGTGCAGGAGCGGGGCTTTGATCGCACCGAAATCGCTGAGCTAAGTGGTTGGCTGGCCTTCGCCGGCGGGATCGCCGGGAATTTGTTTGGCGGCATCGGCGGCGATTGGTTTTTGCGTAAAACCGGCATGGGCCGGCCGATGTTCCTGTTTTGGATCATGCTGATTCTGACCCCTATCTCGCTCTACTACCGAGTGGTTGACCCAACATCGCTGTTGTTCTTGTTTGGTATTTTTGTTGGTTACTTTCAGCTCGGCTGTTTTTACGGCCCTACCTTTGCAACCGTGCAAGAACTGGTGCCGCCACAGATACGCGGCACCCTGGTGGCCTTTTACATATTGTCCCTGAATTTTTTCGGTCTTGGTCTTGGCGTTACCGGAGGCGGCATCGTTGTGGACTGGATGATCGCCGAAGGAATTGCAGAGCCTTACACAGTGACCCTGTTGGCCTTTACCGCACTGTCGCTGATCGCCATACCGCTGTTTTATTTTGCCGGTCGTCGCTTCGAGCGTGATCGTGAAGCACTGTATGCATCCATGGCCTAGCGCGGTCAGCGGATCGGTACGATTAAAAGAGGGGGTGGCCCTTGGCTGAAGAGCAAAGTATAGAGGTAGCCTACGAGAAGCATCAGGCTCGAGTGGACAGGCTGATGCAGTCGTCTTGGTATCGCTGGTACGCCCTAGGCATATTGGTACTCGTGTACTGCTCGAGCCATGTAGATCGGCAGATTATGGGCATTTTGCTAGAGCCCATAAAAATGGAGCTAGGTGCCAGTGACACCCAAATGGGCTTCCTTATCGGTCTGACCTTCGCGATTTTCTACGCAACCCTGGGTATGCCCATTGCAATGCTTGCGGACCGGACCAATCGCCGCAACATTATCGCCTTAGCAACAACCATTTGGTCTGGTATGACCGTCGTCTGCGCCTTCGTGGGTAGCTATGCACAACTCGCCATGGCTCGCATTGGGGTGGGTATTGGCGAGGCTGGTTCCAGTCCTCCCTCGCATTCCATGATTTCCGACCTATTTCCTCAGGCCCAGCGGGCCACGGCCATGGGCATTTTTGCCATGGGCATTAACTTGGGTCTGCTGATTGCCTATCTGGGCGGCGGCTGGATGAGCGAGCACTGGGGGTGGCGTACGACATTTATCGTGGTCGGATTACCCGGAATACTCATAGCGCTATTGGTGCGGTTCACCTTGATAGAGCCGCCTAGGGGAGCCTCAGAAGCAGCCAAGCATGATCGTGCTGAAGCACCGGGACTGGGTGAGGTATGGAAAACCATGCTCAGTACCCCGGCCACCAGACACGTGGTCTTTGGCTCGGCGTTAGCAGGATTTGTCGGTTATGGCATGACCCTCTGGCTGCCAGCCTTTTTTGTGCGATCACATGACTTAACCCAGAGTGAGACGGGCCTAACCCTGGCACTGATGTCCGGCATTGTCGGCGGCATCGGTACATTCACGGCGGGGCGCTTGGCAGATCATTTGGCTCAGCGTGATCCGCGCTGGTTGGCCTGGGTGGTTGCTCTTGGTAAGGGAGGCCTGGTGCCTTTCCTCGTGGGCTTTTTTTGGCTGACGGATTTCACCTCGGCGTTAATGCTGTATTTGATTCCTGCCTTCTTCGGTGGATTTTATTTGGCGCCGACTTTCGCCATGGTGCAGCAACTGGTGCCGGTGCATATGCGCTCGGTAGCAGCGGCCATCTGTCTGTTTTTGTTGAACATCATTGGTATGGGGCTGGGGCCCCAGGGCGTGGGCATTTTGAGTGATGTGTTCTCTGCAGAGTATGGCAATGAGTCTCTGCGTTACTCACTCATGGTGTTTAGCCTAGTAAACCTATGGTGTGCCTATCACTACTTTCAGGCCGCCAAAACTCTGCAGCAGGATACTCAGCGTGTGGCGGATGCACAGGCCGCGGCCTAGCCGTCCTGAACGGACTTGATGCTGACCACGCTTAACTGCACTTGACCGGATCCGGGGCGCAGCCCTGTGCTAATTTGCACAACTTGGCTTGGCCGTAAACGCGCAAGAGGTTGGCGATGGCTGCGCGGGTTTCCTTGAGCGTCGATGATACGCAGCTGTAGATTGATGCCTGCTAGGGTGCGAGGGGTTTTATTGGTGGCTTCGATTTGCAGGCTGCCGTCAACACCAATACCCCAGCGTAAGCCGACCAATGCTGCTGGATTGCTTTTGCTGCGCAGAGAGACCAAGGAAGTTACCGCGGTTTGACCCGCTGCGCCCGTGTCTTGGGCAGCTCGCGCGTATAGCTCCTCTGCCTGCTGCAGATTGCCTTCACGTTCTGCGATGGCGCCCAAGGCGTTATAGGCCTGGGCCGTCTCTAACAGCGCCAAGCTGCGATTGAGTCGACGCTTGGCCTTAGCAATGCGGCCCTGCTGCTCGTTAACAACGCCGCTGCGTAGCAGGGGATAAAAGAAATTCGGATTCAGGCTGACAGCCTGATCGTATGCACGATCCGCCGCATTCAGGTCGTCTTCATCTGCCTCAATATCACCGAGTAGTGCATAGAAGTGCCCTTCTCTGGGCTCGGAGTCGATGGCCTCTTGGACCAAGCGCCTGGCTGCTTTTAGACGATTGTCGGTGACTGCTTTTCTTGCCTCATCGTAGGCTTCATAGGCTGGCTTGCTGTCCACAAGCCGCGCCATGACACGCCGGTAGCGGTCTCGGCCCTCTATTCCGCCACTTGGAAGCGTCGTCGCATGCTGGCGGTTAGTCTCAACCCTTTCTTGGGACGGCGGGTGGCTGGCGAATAAACCCTGCAAAAAATCTGGTTCTTTATTGTCCTTGAGCTCGACGAAGGTTTGCTGCAGCTCGACGGCACCAACAGGGTCGTAACCTGCGCGGCTCATATAATTCATGCCATAGATATCCGATTCACGCTCATCGTCTCGCCCATATTTTGAGTTGATCAGCGCTGCGCCGGTGCCGGCACCGATGGCCGCGACCTGACCGTAATCACTGTCCTTTATGGCGATGCCCGTTGCCAGCACGGCGGCCTGGAGTAGCGCGCTGCGCTGCACCGCTTGGGCACTGTGTTTGGCGGCGGCATGCACAATCTCGTGACCTAGGACTGCGGCCAGCTCTGCCTCGCTGTCCAGTTCCGTGAGCAGACCTCGGTTGACGGCAATTTTGCCGCCGGGCATCGCCCATGCATTTGGGACCGAGTTATTGATGACGACGAATTCGTAGGGCAGCGCGCGGTCGCTCACAGCGGCGAGCTTGTTACCTACCTCTCGAACATAGGCTTGCACCCCAGGGTCGGCGACGTAGTCGCCCCCCTGACTTTGTCGGGCAGGGAGATAATTTTGCGCGCCTGTTTTCAGTTCCCAGCTCTCTGAAACGAGGCTGATTTCACTCTTGCCTGTGACCGGATTGGTCGCGCAACCCGAGAGCACGGTGGCCAGGGCGAAAAAAGAAAGCGTCAGTTTGACGAATGCTGTTGCACCAATGTGCTTTGCGGATCGAGCGTTATTCACAATATTCCTCAATCAATTATCGGGGAGCGCCGAACGTTTATCCGCTACCTCGTTCATAGCGCTGTCGGATGCTCAGCGCATCACTGTCGCGTCCTTGGGCCTCGTAAACGTTAGCAAGCTGCAGCCACGCGCCAGTCTGCTTGTTCCGATCGGTGCCCGCTAGGGCGATAGCCTTACGAGCATGCTGAAGTGCGATCTGGGTCTCACCTTTATCGAGATGTGCCTTGCTCAGACGCATCCATAACTGTGCTTCTCTGGGTTCAATGCGCACTGCCCGTTCAAGTAGCAAGATTGCCGTGGCGGGCGCATTGTCTCGAAGCGCGGTGTTTGCTCGGGCCAGCAATGTTTGTGCCGCGCTGCTGCGCGGTGGCGCGATTACCGGCACCTGGACTTTTCCAGTGCCGGGTTCCTTGGTCTGGGGGTCCTGGGTCTGGGGAAGCTCGGTTTGCTGTGGCCGGCCTTGTTTTTCACGGTCGATAACACCCACGTTGCCGCCGGTGCTGGCACAGCCCGACATCAGGGTCATCAAGAAAATGAGTCCTGCGTTTGCGTGGGAGCTGATTGATTGAGTTCGCGCTGGCATTTGGACATCCATTGTCGTGACTTACTAGGGCACTGAGGTAGGCTCAGCGTCCGCTAGGGTTTGAAAATAGCACGCAGGCGCTCGCCAAAACTCGGTTTTAGACTGCAGCCGGATTTGATTTGCAAATTATCGGGCTGGCGAATGGGTAGTACAACCACGTCCGCACACTTGGAGGTCGCTTGCAGTCCGGTGTCGTATTCGATCGCCACCAAGTCTTCGCGGATATCTGGCAACAGGGGATCTGGACCTTCAGCGCGGGCGATTGCATTCCAAATACGCATCGCACCGGAAGTACCCGTTAGATCTGTCGGCTTGTTGTCGTCCCTGCCCACCCAGATCACGCTTAACCGGCTGTTGTCGAAACCGGCAAACCAGCTGTCGCGATTGTCGTTCGAGGTGCCGGTTTTGCCAGCAACTCCCTGATTAGAAAAAGGTGAGCTGCGCCCGGTGCCTCGCTGCATCACCAGCTGAAGCCCCGCATTGAGACTACTTGCCGTTGCAAAATCAATGGTTTGGGTGACATCAAAGGGGTGGTGCGAAACGGGGACTCCCTGCTCGTCCAGCACAGCGATCACGCTCTTGGGTGGGGTGTGAAAACCACCGCTGGCAAAGTTGCCGTAAAGCTCGGTCAGCTGCAGAGGTGACATGGGTTCTGCACCCAGAAAAAAAGAGGGGTACGGGTTTTTTGGCGCGTAACCCACAAGGTCTTGAAAGCGACCCTGCACGGTGCCGATCCCAACGCGGTTGCCTAAATCAACCATGGCTAAGTTCAGCGATAGAGCCAGCGCCTTGATAATGGGGAGTTCCCCGCGAGTCTTGCCGTCGTAGTTGCGCGGGCTCCATGGTTCACCGTTGGGTGGCGTGAGGGTTATCGAAGCATCGTCAACCACACTCGACCACTCAAACCCGTTCTCCAGGGCGCTGAGGACAATCAGCGGCTTGATCACGGAACCCACCGGTCGCTGAGCATTGATCGCGCGGTTGAAGCCATCTACCCGGCCCTGTCGGCCGCCGACCAGGGCCAGCACCTCGCCGGTTTGGGTGTCTGTGATAACCGCGGATGCCTGCAGGCTGTTCGGTTCTTGTTTGCGCTCGTTTTCGATGCTTCGCAAGGTCGCGCTCACGGCCCTCTGCGCGTTGGCCTGTATCGACGGCTGCAGCGTCGTAAAGATACGTAGACCCTGAGTGCGCAAATCATCAGCCGAGTAACGCTCGCTCAGCTCCACTCGCACAAGATCCATGAAAGCCGGGTAGTAGGCTCCGCCACTGTTTGGACTGTCGACCACCCCTAGAGATTGGCCGATAGCGTCTTGGTGCGCTGCGTTGGAGATTAGCCCGTCCGCCAAGAAAGTATCGAGTATGCGGTTGCGTCGGCGGATTGTGCGCTCAGGATGACGGAATGGGTTGTAGTAGGACGGCCCTCGAATGATGCTGATGAGACTGGCAATTTGGTGGGCGGGCAGTTCGTTCAAAGGCTTGTTGAAATAGTACTGTGAGCCTAGCCCGAAACCGTGAATCGCTCTTGCACCGTTCTGACCAAGAAAAATCTCGTTGATGTAGGCGGTAAGAATGTCCTCCTTGGAAAAACGCAGCTCCAAAATGACCGACATGGCCAGCTCGCGCAGCTTGCGCTCAATCGTACGCTCGTTAGTCAAAAAATAGCTTTTGACCAGCTGCTGGGTAAGTGTGCTGCCTCCTTGCCTTGCTTCGCCGCTGCGTAAATTCACCAGCGCCGCACGCAGAATGCCGGCAACGCTGAAACCTTGGTGATCGTCGAATGATCGGTCTTCGACGGCTTTTAACCCATTGGCCAGCAGTGCGGGCACCTCATCTGGCGTCAGGATGACTCTGTCCTCGCCATGAGACGGGAAGAAGCTTCCAATCACCGCCGGCTCGAGGCGCACCAAGTCCAAGGGCCGATTGTCGTAGCTGAGACGCTGCAGGCGGCTGCCGACGAACATGACGGTGATGCGCATGGACGGCCTGGGCGCATCCATGAAGGCAAAGGCGCGCAGGTGAATGGACACACCACCGGCAATGGGCTGGTAGCTACCCGGTTGCGATAAGTCAGAGGTTTGACGATATCCCAGGCGCTGCAGCTCTACCTGCAGCTCGGCATTGGTGAGGCGTTTGCCAGCATACAGCTCCACGGGCTGGGCATAAATCTGAGCGGGCACAGACCACCGTCGGCCCTCGAAGGTCTTGCTGATACTGCGATCGAGGTAATAAAGGTAGCCAGTGCCGACCAATATGGCCAGGAGGCCACCCCAAAGCACTGTTTTCAGAAGAAGCTGGAGCAGCCAGCGTCGTAAAATTGCCAACCAACCTCGGCCTGTTGGCTTCTTTTTTGTGTCGGCGGTACGACGGCGGGTTGCGGGTTTTTTGGCCATTTAGAGTCTTTGTAATTTAGCTGCTGTAGCAAGACGCATAGATCGCGGAAGGGTCGCTAAATTTGGTGGATGCCGTCAACGTTCTTTTTCCTCTCAGAATCAGTAGCGCCAGCCAGCCTCCCCAGATAGATACCGTTTGTCCGGTTAACCGACCGCTAGGTGATGTCAAGTAATGCTCTTACTCGGATGCCTGAATTGTGACGACACATAGGTACAAGAAGGTCAGGCGGCATGGTGTTACAACTCCTTGCAGAATCGCTTGGGGCTGCTCGATGTTCTACCCGTCAGACCATCTCTCGGGTGGGCTGCGTTGTTTTGATCTTGTTTGTGTTCTGCGTTAGCTCCCAGGCCATAGCTGACGATATCTCCTACCGTTATGTTGAGCTAACCGGTACGTCCGGAGAGAGCGCAGACGCAGATAGCTTAGGCCTGCGCGTGACGGGTACCTACAGCGTCAGCGAAACGTTTTATTTGTCTGCGCAAATCATTTCCTCTGAAGTGGATACCGCCCCAAAGTCCCATGCCGAGTTCTACCGAATAGGCGTGGGGGCGCGAAAGGCGTTAACCCAGACCCTTGATGGTGTTTTTAGCATCAACTATGGGCGTCTCGATCTTGATTTGCCTCTGCTCAATGGCCGCAACGTTGGTTTCGAAGATTCAGGCGGGGTTTTCGAAAGTGGTGTGCGCGGTCGCATTGGCGACGCCTGGGAGTATTCGGCCCTGCTGCAATTTCTCGATTGGGATAGCCGCGATTTGGGCTATCGCGTGGGCGGTGTGTATCAGCTGGCTGAATCACGGGTCTCGATTGGACTCTACTATGCGCACCACGAAAGCGAGTGGGATCAAGTTGAGTTGGGGCTGCGCTACCGCTTCGACTGATACAGGTTCGCCAATGGTTTGCAATTTGGTTCGCCATTGGTTGCTATTTGCTCGCCCTGATTGGACATCGAATCTAAGTCGCTCTATGGTAGTCGCGCCTAAGGGGTGGCAACAGCCTGAGATAGCAGAATCTGCTAGACCCTTTGAACCTGATCCGGTTAGCACCGGCGTAGGGATAGGAAAGCGCCTTGGCCTGCGAAGTGCATGCCAATCAGACGCCATCTGCCTTGGGCCCCAATAGCTTAGGAGTCCTCAGATGCCACAGATAATAGATCATTCCATCCTCCGCAAAATCATCATCACATGGGCCGCCATATTTGGTTGCTTAGCTGCACAGGTCTATGCAGATCAGTCCGAAAGTCCAGCCCTTGAAGAGGTTGTGGTCACCGCGGAATTTCGACCCATGTCTGCTGCGGAGGTGCCGGGTAGCGTGTCGATGCTGGATCCTAACGCCAATGGCGACTTGATCAACCACCTTGATGAGTTGCTGTCTCGCGCTGCCAACGTGAATCTGACCAGTGGTGCTTCTCGCGCACGATTTTTCCAAATTCGCGGTATTGGTGAGCGCAGTCAGTTTGTCGAGCCCTTGAATCCATCCGTAGGGCTTATCGTCGACGGGGTTGACTTAAGCGGTCTGGGCGGCTCCGCTACCCTTTTTGACGTGCAGCAGGTCGAAGTGCTGCGCGGACCCCAGGGCACCCTCTATGGCGCAAATGCCATGGCGGGTTTGATCAATGTGGTGACGCCGGATGCGACGGAGACGCTCTCAGGATCCCTGCAAGTTGATGCGGGTAACTACAGTGCGCGCGGTGCCGGTGGCGTGCTCGCCGGACCCATCGGCGAAGACATTGGCTTTCGCATCAGCGCGCGTACTTATCAAGACGATGGCTTTATCGACAACATTCACTTGAATCGCGACGACACTAATTCAAGGGACGAGCGCAGCCTGCGCGCAAAAGTGCAGGGAAAACTGTCCGAGGGCACCTGGCAGATCGCAGCAGGCAGTGTCGATGTCGATAATGGCTACGATGCTTTCTCCCTGGACAATAACCGAAACACGCGGTCGGATGAGCCTGGTCGGGATGCCCAGGAGTCTTCCTATCTGGCCTTTAACGCCAGCACGGCCCTGAGCGCTGCAGTGGTCGGTGAACTAGCCGTGGGCTGGGTGGACAGCGATATCGCCTACGGCTACGACGAGGATTGGACCTTTTCAGGATTTCATCCCTTTGGCTATAGCTCAACAGATCTCTATCTACGCGACGTGGAAACCCGCACCGCAGATGTGAGGCTGCTCTCAGCACCGGGACAAGGCTTGGCAGCCGGTGCCGTTGATTGGGTGGTTGGCGTGTATGCGCTAGACAAAGAGGTGGACTTCTCACGTGATTACACCTTTGCCGGCGGACTGTTCACCAGCGACTACGCGATCGATCGCCTTGCCCTTTACGGGGAGTTGGCGACAAAGCTCTCCGATAGCTGGCGGATCAGTCTTGGCCTGCGCGCCGAGCAGCACGAATCCAGCTACAGCGATTCTGAGGCTGTGCGGTTTGCGCCGGACGATAACCTAATCGGAGGGCGCTTGCTGCTAGAGCGTTCCCTGGCTTCGGGAAACATGCTCTACATAAGCCTTACCCGTGGCTATAAGGCAGGGGGGTTCAACACCAGCAGTTCCCTGGATGCGGATCTTCGCGAGTTTGACCCTGAGTCACTCTGGAATATGGAAGCAGGCTTCAAGGGTAGGCTAATGGATGACCGCCTGGCCTTGTCTGCAACAATCTTTCGCATGCAGCGACAAGACGTTCAAATCGCCACATCGATTACCCGGCTGCGTAACGACGGATCGGCAGAATTTATTGGCTACACGGGCAATGGTGCCGAGGGCGTAAATCAGGGTTTGGAATTTGAAGCGGTGTTGCAGGCCGCAGATCGATTACAGCTGACGGCGAGCGTTGGATTGTTGGATGCCGAATTTGAGGATTACGTCAACGGATCGGGGGAAGACTTGGACGGTCGGGATCAGGCCCAAGCGCCTGGATATCAGTTCTATTTGGCTGCGGATTATCGGTTCTCCCAAACGCTGGAGTTGAATATCAGTATAGAAGGCAAGGACGATTACTACTTTTCCGACGGTCATGCGGAACAGTCACCGAGTTATGCCCTATTTAATAGCGCGCTTCGCTACTCAAGGGACAATTGGGAGCTATCGTTATGGGGGCGCAACCTTGGCGATAAAGATTACTTCGTTCGCGGGTTCAGCTTTCCTAATGACCCACGAGACGGCTATACCGCCACTCGTTGGACACAGCTTGGTGCGCCACGTCAGTTTGGTATGACCGCGAAAACCAGTTTTTAATGCCGGCAGTCTAGCCAGACTGCCCCTGGATCAGCACGCGCTCCTGCTCAAGAAGGTACTCGGTCACTTCGAGGGCGCGCTGTGCACCTTGGTTCATGCCGACCCGGTATTTGCCCGCAACGACCATGGTTGGCACCGCTCGGATACCTGACCGGCGCGTATCTTCAGCGGCTCGATTGAGTCGTCGTGAAACGTCCCTGCTATCGAAGGCGCGCATAAACTCCCGAGCAGGCAGTGATTGCGAGTCGAGATAATCGGCGATGTCTTGTCCGCTGTTAAACATACGCCCGCCATTGTGAATGCCCTTGAAGAGCTGCTCATGATTTCCTTCCAGCGCTTCGGCTTTTTCCAGTGCATAGTAGGCCTGTGCCAGAATGCTCCAGGTTCGAGAGAATGCGGTGGGTTTACGCTCAAATCTGACATCGTCAGGAAGCGTGGTTAACCATTCCTCCAGCTCTGGATCAAAGTTCTTGCAGTGAATGCAGCCGTAAGAAAAATACTCCTCCACGACCAGACTTCGAGCTGGCTGCGTCAGCTCGACCCCGTCGATGACCTCATAATCGGTGCCTGCCTGAGGCACTGAATTCTGAGAAAGTCCGGAACCAAAATAGAATGTGGTCGTCACAAATCCGAGAACCAACAGACCCAGAAATCCCAGAATCAGGTTGCGGGTGAGCTGTACTTTATCGGCTGAACGCTTCTTCGCTGCTGCCATCTTTACTATCCCTTCACATCAGATATGTTCGAATCCTCAGTCTACTGTTCCGCGAAGGCTAGGTCACCGCTTGCCGATTTTCAGGCTAGGGTTACCATGATGGCGATCGAGACGGACGCTATGAGAGGGAGCGAGAAATTGAGCGAGCAATATCAGTTGTTTAAATCCGATACCTGCGGGTTTTGTTTTCGGGTTCGCGCCTACGTCGAGCAGCTGGGTATGGAGCTCCCGCTTCGGGATGTGCACACAGATGCCGAGGCGTTCAGAGAGTTGCTGCAGGGCGGCGGAAAAACGACCGTGCCATGCCTGCGCATCGAGCGGTCAACGGATGCAGGAACCCAAATCGAGTGGATGTATGAGTCCCTGGACATCATGCAGTACTTGGGCGAGCGTCACGCGAGTCAATAAAGGCGCGCTGCGAGCAAAAGTCGAAAACTACTGATCAAAAACATCGTTTTAAAAACAAAGGATCAAAAACAAGAGAGGTCACTATGAAGCTGGGAATATTAGCCGGATATTCGGGTCGTAAATTCAACATTGCGATGGACGCCATCAAGCATGCCGAGAGTCTGGGCTACGACTCGCTGTGGACAGCGGAAGCCTATGGCTCTGACGCGGTCACGCCTGCGGCCTGGATTTTGGCTCAGACCGAACGCCTCAAGGTGGGCACCGCCATCATGCAAATGCCTGCGCGCTCACCGGCCATGGCGGCCATGACCGCTATGAGCCTGGCAGAACTTTCCGGCGGCCGCTTTATTTGTGGCCTTGGTGCTTCCGGACCCCAGGTGGTTGAAGGTTGGCACGGGGTGCCCTACGGCAAGCCAGTGAGCCGTTTACGTGAATACATTCAGATCATGAAGAATATTTTTGCTCGGGAAGGCGAACTAACCTTCGAGGGCAGTATGTACAACCTGCCCTATACCGGTGAGGGTGCGACGGGGCTTGGTAAGCCTTTAAAGAGTATTTTGCACTGCGAAGAAGATATTCCCATTTATGCGGCAACCATTACCGACAACGGGGTGGCGGCGTCAGCAGAGGTCGCCGATGGCTTTTTTCCTGTCTGGATGGATCCTGACCAATATTCTGTCTTTCAAGGTCCAATCGAAAAAGGTTTTGCCAAGGCTGGTGACAAAGACCTCACGCAATTCGAAATTGCTCCCTTCGTGACCGTGGTAATGGGCGACGATTTGGACCAGTGCATGATGCCGGTGCGTGGTCAGATGGCGCTATACATTGGCGGCATGGGTGCGCGGGACAAGAACTTTTATAACGATTACTGCAAGCGCTTGGGTTTCCCCGACGCCGCCGTAAAGATTCAGGATCTGTATCTGGCAGGTAAAAAAGACGAAGCCATGGCCGCAGTGCCGAAAGAGCTGATCGATGCCTGCGCCTTGGTCGGTCCGGCAGAGCGAATTCGCGAGCGCCTGGCGCGCTGGAAGACCGCGGGTAGCAAGGGACATGTTTCTAGCATGCTACTTGGCTGCCAGGATCCGGCCGCACTTCAGGTGGTGGCTGAGGAAATGCTCTAACCCGAAGCTTGCGAGGGTAATTAAATGAAAAAGGGGCGTTTATCGCCCCTTTTTTTTTCCATCAACATGCTGCTGCGCGTTAACGCAAGAGCAGGCATCACTGCCGTTCGAATTTAGGCTACGCCGCTGGCCTCTACCAACGCCCAGCCCCGTTCTGAGCGCAGGCGCGCTGCATCAGCGTATTCCAGTGCCTTTGCGGAGCTGGCGTTGCCATCCAAGCCGCGCTTATAGACGCCCTGAATGATGCCTGCGGAGCGGAACATGTTGTAAATCAGGTAGAAGTGCCAGTTGTCGATACCATCGCGTCCTGCATGGCTGCAGTACTCGGCAACGAATTCCTCTTCGGTCGGTAGATTCAACGCAGCGAAATCTGCGCCCGCCAGGCCCTCGTCGTCGTAGGCATCGCCGTGATAGTCCTGACACAGGTAACCCAAATCTGCGAGACCATCTCCAAGGGTTGAAAGTTCCCAGTCCAGTACTGCGACGATCTTGGGTTCGGTCGGGTGTATGAGCACGTTACCCAGGCGGTAATCGCCGTGCACGATCACAGAACCCGCATCAGCGGGAATATTGTTGGGTAACCACTCCATTAGTTTGTTCATGGCGGGAAGCTCGTCGGTCTGTGACGCCAGATATTGCTTGCTCCAGCGGCCAATCTGACGCTCGTAATAGTTTCCGGGGCGACCAAAGGTCTCGAGTCCCACTGTGGCAGGATCCACGCTGTGCAGTTTTGCCATCACTCGGGCCAAGTCCAGGTAGATGGCGCGTCTATCGTCATTGCTGACATCGGGTAGGCGCGTTTCAGTAAACAATCGGCCTTCCACCATCTCCATAACGTAGAACTTAGTGCCAATCACCGAGGCGTCTTCGCATAGGCAGAACATCTTGGGTACAGGAACCTCAGTATTCCAAAGCCCGTCCATAACGCGGTATTCGCGGTCTACCTGATGCGCCGAGGGAAGTAGCTCACCCGGCGGTTGTTTGCGCAAAACATATCGCTGGCTGGCTGTGATCAACTGAAAAGTTGGGTTGGATTGGCCGCCCTCAAACTGCTTGATTTCCATGGGGCCCTGAAAGCCTTCAACATGCATCTGCAGATATTGCTCGAGGGCCTGCTCATCAAATTTGTGGGCATCCCGAACCGGGGTTAGTTCAACGTCACTCATAGCACTCTCCGCCTCTATTTCCTCCACCGAGCGGGCAAGGATACGGCTTGATCTCATAGAGGGCAAAGTGCGAGGCTTTGCACTTTATTTGTTGGAGGGGAACTCATGCCGCAGAAACGCATTGCCGTCACGCTACCCGCGGGGCCACGTATTACCGACACCATCGACAGGATTCGCTGGGCAGAAGACAACGGCATTCCCGATGCGTGGTTTAGCGACTCCGGCGCGCCAGATACGCTGACCCAGGTGGCGGCTATTGCGCATCACACCTCCAGCATTCGAATTGGTACGGCAGTCACACCGGTGTATACGCGCTCACCCTCGGTGCTAGCGGCTTCGGCGAATGTGATTGGACAGCTGTTGCCTGAACGCTTTGTCCTAGGCCTTGGGTCATCGAGCCAAACCATCATGGGCCAGTTCAACGGTATTCCATTGGAAAAACCCCTGACCCGGGTCCGTGAAACAGCCGAGCTGGTGAAAATTATGCTGGCGGGTGAAAAGACCAACTACGACGGTGAGACCGTGTTTAGCCGCGGATACCGCCAAGCGCCCATGGAGAAACCGCCAGCAGTCTACCTTGCAGCACTGCGTCCCAAAATGATCGAGATGGCCGCAGAAGTTGGGGACGGTGTGATTTTTAACCTCTGGCCGAAGGCCGCCCTACCAAAAATGATGGAGCATGTGGCGATTGGTGCGAAAGCGGCGGGCAAGGATCCAGCCGGGGTAGAAATCGTTAACCGCGCCATGGTGTTGTGCACTGATGACAAAGAATATGGACGCAACCTATTCAGAGGAGCCTTTGGTCCCTACTATGCCACGCCGGTTTATAACAACTTCCTAGCCTGGGCCGGATACACCGAAGCCGCCGCGCAAATAGCCGAGGGTTGGGCGGAAAAAGATCGCAACAAAACCGCCTCGGCGATGTCAGATGAAATGATTGATGAAATCGCCATCATAGGCGATGAAGGCGAGATCCAGGCGCGCATACAGGCCGATGCCGATGGTGGGGTCGACACCCACATCATTGCACCGCTGGCTGGCAATAAAGAGGATGTTGACCGTACTTTTGCTGCGTTTACCGGCACCGCGTTTCAATTTGCCTGAGCATTGTCCGAGCACCGACTGATAGGATCAGGCTAGCATGAGCCGAAAAATTTACCTGTTTCGACACGGCGAAACCGAGTGGAACGTGGCGGGCAAGATGCAGGGGCGCTTGGATTCCCCTCTCACCGAGCGTGGGCGTGAACAGGCGCTAGCCCACGGCCTGCAGCTGTCTCAGCTGGCGATACCAGACTGTTATTGGGTGTCTTCCGCCGGGCGCGCCCGCGCGACCGCCGAACTGATACATGAGTCGGTACAAGCCCCTCAGTATTTCAGCGATGCCCTACTTGAGCGAGACTGCGGGACCTGGTCTGGCAAAACGCCGGAACAAGTGCAGCGCGAGCATGCAAAGGAGTGGGCCCAGCTGCAGGCAGATGCACATCACCATCGACCAGGTGGTGGCGAAAACCTACCGGATTTACTGGCTCGATTTCGTGAGCTGCTGCTGCGGTGGCAACAGCCGGATTGTTTGGCGATCGTCACCCATGGTGTGGTTTCCCGCGCGATTCTGGGACACTTTTTGCGATTGAATGAGCAGCAGATTCGCCGGGTTAAGCACCCTAACGCACTGTTCTATGAACTGACGTTCAGCCAGGGCTCTGTGGGCGTGAAGCATTACCTGGCAGACAACTGCGGTAACGGGCGGAGATTTGAGCACAGTGGTGCCGCTGTCGACGGAATTTGTGAACAGCTGCCGCCTCAAGCGGTTAGCGGCGAGTAGCAGCGCTTTGGCTGGACTTGTGATGGGAAAACTTGGAGTTTTTGGAGATAACGCATGAAAGTAGACGGCGGTGTTGGGCTTAATTTAAGTACGGTTGGGGCGCAGGCAGCAGAGCTAGAAGAGATGGGTTACACCGGAGTGATGACCGCTGAAACAGCCCACGACCCCTTTTTTCCATTGTTAGTGGCCGCACAAAATACAGAGAAAGTGCAGCTCATGACCTCTATCGCCGTGGCCTTTGCTCGCTCGCCCATGACCCTTGCGAATATCGGTCACGATCTCAATGCGTATTCCAAGGGGCGATTTGTGCTCGGTCTTGGGTCTCAAATCAAACCGCACATCACCAAGCGGTTTTCCATGCCATGGTCGAGTCCTGCGGCGCGCATGCGCGAATATATTATGGCGATGCGGTCAATTTGGGACTGCTGGCATGAGCAAAAGCCCCTGGAATTTACCGGGGAGTTTTATACCCATACTTTAATGACCCCTTTCTTTACTCCGACGAATAATGACTACGGTGCGCCAAAGGTCTTTTTGGCAGCTGTCGGCCCCATGATGACCGAAGTCGCCGGCGAGGTAGCGGATGGGGTTATCGCACACGCCTTTACCACAGAGAAATACCTGCGCGAGACAACCCTGCCAGCGCTGGAGCGCGGATTCGCCAAGGCAGGTAAGTCGCGTGACAATTTTGAGATCAGTTACCCTGCATTTGTCGTGACCGGCCAAACCGAGGAAGAGCTCCGGGAGGCAGAAACGGCAACCTGCAAGCAAATCGCCTTTTACGGCTCCACCCCGGCCTATCGACCGGTACTGGAGAGTATTGGTATTGGCGACATGCAGGACGAGCTTAACCGAATGTCGAAGCAGGGACGATGGGATGAAATGGGTGAACTTATTACCCCCGACATATTGAAGGAATTTGCAGTCATCGGTGAGCCAGAAACCATCGCTGGCCAAATGAAGGCTCGCTATGGCGATGTGGTGGACCGCACATCTGCTGCTTACGCGAATATTCCAAAAGACAAGCGTCTTGCGATCATTCGAGAACTCTCCGCATAAATCACACAGGAATTCAGAGGAGTCACCATGAAAGTAGATACCGGTATCAATCTAGACCTGCACGCCATTCCGAGCGCCGTGAAGACCATCGAATCACAGGGATACGATGGCGTGCGCACCGCCGAGATGAATCATGACCCCTTCTTCCCGCTGCTATTGGCCGCTGAGCATAGTGAAAAGTTGGAAATCGCCAGCTCCATCGCCGTGGCATTTGCACGTAGCCCGATGAACCTCGCCAATATTGGTCATGACCTGAATGCCTACTCCAAGGGACGTTTCACCATGGGGTTGGGCTCTCAGATTAAGCCGCATATTACCAAGCGATTCAGCATGCCCTGGGGCGGCCCTGCGGCTCAGATGCGCGAGCTGATTTTGGCCATGCGCGCCATCTGGGCAAATTGGTACGACGGCGAACCGCTGCAATTTGTAGGGGAGCACTATCAGCATACGTTGATGACGCCAGCCTTTACCCCGAACGATACCGAATACGGAGCACCCAAGGTCATTCTGGCGGCAGTGGGACCCAAGATGACCGAGGTTGCTGGTGAAGTCGCCGACGGCATGATCATTCACCCATTTTCTACCCAAGCCTATATTGATTCGGTAACTCTGCCGGCGATTGAAGCAGGACTGGCCAAGGCGGGTAAGTCTCGTGAAGGATTTGAACTATCCTATTCTTGTTTTGTGGTTACCGGCCGCAACGAAGAGGAATTTGCAAAGAGCAAGGTTGCGACTCAAGAACGCATTGCCTTCTACGGTTCGACACCCGCGTATAAGGGCGTGCTGGACTCCATTGGCATGGGTGAGCTGCAGAGTAAGCTCAACACGATGTCCAAACAGGGCCGCTGGAAAGAAATGGGCACCCTGATCACCGACGATATGATCAACGCCTTCGGTGTAATGGGAGAACCCCAAGAGATCGCACCGGAAATGCTGCGTCGTTACGGTGGGTATGTGGATCGTACGTCTGCCTCCTTCCCGGTCTCAAATGATGAGCAGCGCTCAGCAATAATTGAGGCTTTACGAGCGGGATAGCAGTCCGGCTTGATTTCCCTGTCTGGCGCACTGAGCGCGCCAGACGTTGCATAAACGCTGAACGGCACTAAGAATTCACGTTTTTTTCACATCATGGTGGGCAGGCTGCCGCGCCATCACGTCGAGGGTAGGCGGATGCGTAACAAATTGTGGAATATCTGGTGCCACGCAGTCGTGGCCTGCTATGGCATGACCGTTGTACGACCACGGCTGTCTGTACCTGTCTGCCTAGTCGGGGCCTTTGTGGTCATCGCCCTAATGGATGTTCCCGTAACGAATAGTGGTCAACTGCCCGTCGCTGGCGGGCTCGCTAGTACTGCGCCACAGTCGGAAGCCACTTCTCATGGGCCTACGCGTAGCCTGCACCTTGCCTTGCCCGAACTGCCAAGTTCGACACATATGGAGCAGGCTGAGGCCCTTGCTGTAAAACTGGTCGCAGGCTTTGGTGTGAAATTGCCCGTTGCTTTAGAGTTCAGCGACTGGATCCTGGAGGCGTCTGCGCGTCAGCGCATGGAACCAGAGTTGATTGCCAGCCTAGTGTTTGCCGAAAGCTCATTTCGCAAATACGCCCAGTCGCATGTTGGGGCCGTTGGTCCGGCACAGGTTCGACCCCACTACTGGGGAGCCTTTTGCGGTAACGCGGATCTCAACGACCCCGAAGAGAATATTTATTGCGGCACTCAAGTGCTGGGTTATTTGCTAGAGCGCTGCGAAGGCGACCAGCGGTGCGCACTGTCTGCCTACAATATTGGTATGAACTCCAAACGCTTCGCTGCAGGACTACGTTACATCGATAAGATCGACCGTCACATGCAGACGCTCAAAACCGTCAGTCTCTAAAAGCGTTTGCGCAGGTGCGTCCTAAGCCTGCGCGAAAACGGTCATGGCTAGCGCGATGGTCGTCATTTTTCGTCTTCCCATACTCACACCATTGTTTATGCTCTAGGTTGTCGAAAAGGAGGGCTGGCAGATGGACTTTGGATTACTGATTTTTGCCACAGATTACGCGATTGCGCCTGATTTGCTGGCGCGGGAAGCGGAAGCCCACGGCTTCGAATCATTTTTTTTGCCTGAGCATACGCATATTCCGGCCAGTCGCATCTCGCCGTGGCCTGGTGGGGCAGACCTTCCGCGTCAGTATTGGCATGCCCACGACCCCTTTGTTGCGCTGTCTATGGCTGCGGCGGTAACGACGGATCTAAAACTCGGCACAGGCATTTCGCTGGTGACAGAACGTGATCCTATTTTGATGGCCAAACAGGTTGCCAGCTTGGACTTCCTCTCCAATGGCCGAGTGCAACTCGGGGTAGGTGCTGGCTGGAATGCTGAAGAAATGGAGAACCACGGTACGCCCTTTGCCCAACGCTGGAAAATCTTGCGAGAGCGCGTGCTTGCGATGCGCGAAATTTGGTCCGCAGAAGAGGCCGAGTTTCACGGTGAGTTCGTTGATTTTGACAAACTCTGGGCGTACCCGAAGCCGGTACAGACCGGTGGGCCACCGGTGCTACTTGGGGCGTCTTCGCGTTTCGTTTATCAGCGTATTGCCGAGTATGGCGATGGCTGGTTCCCCATTTATCAGGACGCCAGCCGCGCGAATGCGAGCGGCGCGTTGGACTATGCAGCGGGAATAGCACAGATCCTGGATGCATGGGAGCAGGCGAATCGTGAAGGCCGGCCAAATTTCAGTATTTTTGGTGTTGGCCCGGACGCCTCTGCGGTCGAGTCGCTGGTCGAGCTGGGCTTTGATCGGGTGATCTTTGCATTGCCTTCGGGCACCGCAGATGAGGTGCTGCCCATCCTCGAACAGTATGCCGCCATCGCTCATCGGTTTAATCAGTGAATTGTCGCCCCGGATGCGGGGCCTGCTGCATAGCGCCCAGTATCCGCTCGCCAATGCCGGGTATGCCCGAGGGTAAACCAGCCGGCGTGGCCTGCTTACACTTAAGCGAGGATATGGCCTGCCGGATTTTTGCCTCTCCTGAGAGGCCCCGCTTCTGCGCCAGTTTTGAGGCAGAACCCTCAATTTGCGGGAATTCTCGAGACGAAGCGCTTGCCACTATTAGGGTGCTAGAGCGCGACAGCGGCTAGAGGGGCTTATAAAGATCTGAGGACCTGGACGACTTCGCTCTCGCTGCGAGTTAGGTAGGCGGTAAAGCCAGCTGACTTTGCCCCCTCGATATTTTCCTGGCTGTCATCCAAAAACGTCACCTGATTGGGTTGGCACTGTAGCATGCTGCAGATTCGCAGAAATGATTCCGGTGCAGGCTTTCGGCATCCAACTTCATGGGATAAAAAGAGTTGATCGAAGTGCGCAAATACATCCGGGTACAGGTTTAGAAAACTCTCGGCATGTACGGCATTGGTGTTGCTGAAGGCGCACAGCTGGAATCGCTTCTTAAGACTTGGAAACAGAGCGTTTACCTCTTTATACGGCTGCGTCCATAAAGCGTTCCAGCCTTCCCGCCACTGCTCGTCGCTCATAACGACATTGAGAGAGCGGCTCAAATGCTCGGTATAACCGGCGAAATCCAGCTCACCGGTTTCTTGGGCCTTATAGGCATCGTCGAGCTTCCAATTGTCGTAAAAAACCGACTCGTCAACGCCTGCAGCATTGGCCCAGTACCGAAACACCCGGCGAAAGTTAATGCCCAATACAACACCACCGAGGTCCAGCAATAGAACCCTGGCGGCGTTGTCAGAAGCCTGCATTTGCGGCGTCTAGGGCCTCGACATAGTCAGCTTCTAGCGTCGTATAGACTGTCTCGCCGTTCTTCATCACATAAACTGCACCGTCTATCTGCTCGATGTCATAGCCCTGTTTGCGAAGGTCGCCCTTGAGCATCTTAAACGTGCCGGTAACGTCAATATCCGCATCAATGCGTAAAAAAACGGGTACGGCATAGCTGGGCAGAGCGTCCCGCACGAAGCTCGAAAATTCCTCTAAGTCCAGTGACGTTACATTGTCGTTCAGCGTAATGGATGCCATGCCGGCACGGCCATCGGCGCCAGGGATCTCCACACCGTAGACGTTGCAGAACTTCACCTGGTCAAAGCCATTTATGATTTCGCCCACCTCATTGGTGGATACGTTTTCTGACTTCCAGCGGAAGGTATCGCCAACGCGATCGACGAATTGATAGTGGTCATAGCCAAGGGTGAAGCCGACATCTACCACTCGCATTAGATCACCAGTATTGAACCATGCGTCGCCATCGCTCAACGCGTTGCGCAAAATTTTGCCTTCGGTGGCCTGAGGATCTGTATAGCCCTCAAATACGGTGTCAGGGGTGATTTTGCCCAGCAATAGTCCCGCATCCCCCTTACGCACTTCGATGCAGCGACCCTGGTTATCGCGGATGATTTCATCTTGGTCAACATCGTACTGGACAAGGACTACCTCCGCAGACGTCATGCCAACGGTGAGATCCTTATTCATCAGGTTGGCGAAGGCCACATTGCCCTCAGATGCACCATAAATCTCGCAAATCCGCTGAATGCCATAGCGCTGTTTGAAGCCCATCCAGATGTCTGGGCGCATACCGTTGCCCATGATTGAATGCAGGGGTATCTGAGCGTCACCGGTTTCTCCTGGGATATTGGTCAGATATCGACATAGCTCGCCGATGTAGACCATGTGCGTGCAGTTGTTGTCGCGTATGTCGCTGCGAAAGGCGCTGGCCGAGAATTTGCGCCGCACAAACATGCCCGCGCCAGTAGTTAGGCTAGAGCCTACGCCCAGCAGTAATCCGGTAGCGTGATAAAGCGGTAGGCATAGATAAATGCGATTCCCTGGCTTGGTCTTTAAGCCAGCGGTCCCCGACATATCTGCGCTGATCAGGTACCGACGATTCGACATAACCGCTGCCTTGGGTAAGCCCGTGGTGCCTGAGGTATAGATGTAAAGGGCTGTTTGGCCAATCGTGTTGTCACCGGTTTCCGGCGGATTCACGGCCTCGGCAGCCTGCTGCAGTGTGTCTAGGTCAAGGGCCCATTCAGGACAGCTCACATCGTCGCAGCTAGCGTCGCTAACGAACAAAAAATCTGTGCCGGTCGCGAGTTCAAGCTCACCCTGGACCTCGGCAACAGCGGCAATTACCTCTGCGCCAAAAATGCACTTCTTAGCCTCGATCACGCTAATACAGTGCTTTAAAGAGCGGCCCGTTAGATTGGTATTTAGCAGGCCTGCGGTTACGCCGAGTTTGTTCAGTCCGATCAGCAGAGCAAGAAACTCAATCCGGTTTTCCATCATGATGCAGACGGTGTCGCCGCGGTCCAAGCCTTGGGCTTTGAAGGCGTTTGCGTACTGATTGGACAGCCCGTTGAACTCGATCCAGTTAAGTTCTTTGCCCTCGCAAACGATGGCGCTCTGGGTGCCCAAATTAGCCGCATTCGCCTCCACGCGGGCGCCAAAACAATCTTTAACGTCCTCAGGACGCGGCGTCATACCCTTCTTGAGCCTCAGCAGGGCGGGTAGCTGGCCGAGCGTGGCGATATCCTTCAGCAACGACATTAGAACAATCCTCTACTCCTATAAAACCTGGACGAGCTTAGACCTTGCGTTCGCTCGCGGAAAGCCCTAGAAAAGCTCTGGGAAACAGATAAGGGGAAGAAAATGAACCAGTGGCAAATTGGTGACGTAAAGATAACTCGGGTGGTGGAGATTGAGAGCCTTGGTGGCTCTCGGTTTATCCTGCCAGATGCGACGCGAGACGCCTGCCTACCCTATGGCTGGATGCAGCCTCACTTTATGGACGAGCAAGGCAATCTGTTGATGAGTGTTCATGCCCTGGTGGTAGATACCGGCGAACACCGTATTTTGGTCGATACCTGTATTGGTAATGACAAAGAGCGCAACGTACCGAACTGGTCACATCTGCAAACCCATTTCTTGCAGGACTTAGAGGCCGCGGGGTATGCACCTGACACCATCGACACCGTACTATGCACGCACTTGCATGTAGATCACGTGGGTTGGAATACCATGTTGGTTGACGGTCAATGGGTGCCGACGTTTCCCAACGCGCGATACCTATTTGCCCGAACCGAATGGGAACACTGGGACGCGAACGATGATGAAACAGTCTACGGACCCGTCCTGGCGGATTCAGTTCGTCCCGTGGTGGAGGCCGGACTCGTTGACCTGGTGGATATGGATCATCGGGTCTGCCCCGAGGTTTGTTTGGAACCCACTCCGGGTCATACGCCGGGGCATGTCAGCGTGCATATTCGATCCGGCGGCGCAGAGGCACTGATTACCGGTGACTGCATTCATCATCCCGTGCAGATGACCCGCCCAGATTGGTGTTCCTCGGCAGATGTCGATCAGGCGCAAGGTTTGCAGACGCGCGAAACGCTACTGCAGCGGTATGTCGATCAAGACATATTGATCATCGGTACACACTTCGCCACACCCACCGCCGGACATATTAAGCATCTCGAGATAGGCGGCTACTATTTGGACGTTTCTGGTTAACAGTAGTTCAGAGAAAGTAAGGGCTGTTGTGCCTGCTGATATCGGTGGCGGGACTGGTTTTCTTCGCTGCTGTTTGCCAAGGGCCCAGACTCTGTGGCTTGGTTGAAAGCCAGCAGTGAGTCGAAGAAGATCCAGATCCACCGGTCATCCTGTAAAAACTACCGCTTGAGCTAATTAACCTACAGATTGTCGGCAAAACCCCTGATCTTGTGATCCTTAAGATTCAGGATCAGGTACAGATGGCGATGGTTGGGCAAACGGTGCGCAGATTGGTTTGGTCGACGTTCGCTCGTCAGGCTTATCCGTGCCCTTTTGGTTTACAGCGCGCCGTATCGTGTGGTGGTGACCATGGCTGATCGACCGCTGCTATCACAGCTTCTGCAGTCACTTTCTCCGGCTATACGCTCATCCTTGGGCGAGCTGCAGGGAACACTACATCTGGTCGCCCACGACCTTGAAGCCATGTCGTCCAAGGACTCTTCAACTGAGCGTCGATTTGAACTCGTCACAAATGCACAGAAGCGGGTTGATGAGTTCACCAACATGCTGAGCATCGTATCTCACCTCGATGCGCTGACTCGAGGAGATCTCAGACCCCGACCAGAGTACGTTGACCTGGCGCGTTTACTGGAGCAACTGACTCATAGGCTCAACGCACAGCGTCCTGGCACACCCGTGAACCTACGCGTGAACTGTATCCCTGCTGATTGTTCCAGCTTTCGACATCTTTTTGTCGATGTGCAGAATCTGACTCAACTGCTGATTTACATCTTACGTTTTGCGTGGGAAACAACGCAGAAAGCTGAGGTTTCGATCGACATCAGCTTGAGGTCTGGGGCTCTTGAGTGCGTGATTGCCAATTATGGCGCCTATGTGAGCGCCGCTGATTTGGATCTGTTGAGTAGTCTTGAACCTTGGTCTAGTGATGCTTCGACGCCAACGATGTTCGAGGATCCGACCCTTTGGCTGGGTCTCAGTCTATCCAATGCCATCGCCGATGCGATGGGTGGCCAATGCCACTTGGATTCAGACTCAGAGCGGGGGTTGGTCTGGACACTTGACTTACCAACACACGCACCCAGCCTCCTCGATAAGTCTGTTCCCAACAGTGCTGGCGATGATGGCAGCAATGGCAAGGCCGAGTTGGTCACGACGACCGACAGCGCGTTCGACACCGACACACCTTGGTCAGCGAAAACGCTGCTGGTTGTGGATGATTCCCAGGCCAGTCGCCTCGTCACGCGAGCGCTGCTGGAAAGTCTGGGCCACCGCGTGATTGAAGCCGCGAACGGGGTGGAGGCCCTGGTTCGGCTGCGCACAGATCCTGCGGGTCCGTTTGATGCCGTCATCATGGATCTGGAAATGCCCCAGATGGATGGTTTGAGCGCGGCGAAGGCAATTCGAGAGGTGCCGTCGATTTCTGTCAGCCTGCAGCTGATTGCTTTGACAGGCCACAGCGCCGAACAAGAGCGGCAAGCCTGTCTTGAGGCTGGATTCAACGACTTTCTTGGTAAACCCATGACCAAGCAATCCTTGGAGAATTGTTTGTCCCGTACATTGGGGCTGAACAGCTTAGAGGCCTTGGCACCGGAGGTGAATGCTGTGGTGCTTGAAGAACTGCGGAGCTTGGTTGACGAGTTGTCGCTTGAGCGATTGCTTAGGCAATTTCTGCTGGAGCTTGACGAGCGATTATTGGTTATTGGTAACCCCCATGGCAACCAAGCCGACGAGGTGCAGCATAACCTTCATATGATGCGCTACAGCGCAGAACGATTCGGTTTTGAGCGCCTGGCGCAGTACGCAAAGCAGTTGTCCGAAGTCCAGCTTTCACTCAGCGATATCGCCATTGATAGCTCTGGGGATCAAATGCCTGGGTTAGTATTCAAGACATCAAATGCGTTTCTGTCTGGTTTGCAGAGACTGCAGTCTCAGGCTGCGGACGACAAAACCCACCTACAGAAGCGTCTTGACCATAAAGGCCTTGAGGGTGGTGCAAAAGGCCGTGAATAAACTGTTGCGAAGCAAGCATGCTTTTTCGTTTGCGATCGGTTGTGCGGGATTAGGTGCCGGATTGTTGACGAGTGCTGCTGCTGATTCTGGCCCTCTCCTGAAACCGTTTGGCATCGGTCTAATACTTTTAGGTGTTTTGATCTTGGTGGTGGCGGCCCTCGCCCGCCGTGCTGACTACCTCAGGCATACGAGTGAGGCACAGTGGTTTATTGACCAACCCCAGGGACAGCAAGAGGGGTATCTGATACTCGACCAAGAAATGAAAATCCACACGGTGAATGAGCGCGCCCGTCAGTGGTTGGGAGACCGCTGCGTCGTGGGTATGTCTCTCGATCAGGTAGGCGATGGTCAAGTGGGCTGGTCGGCAATGGATCGGCAGCTGCGCAGCGTATCTGCAGGGGTAGGGAGGTTGTCGGGTCAGGGTCTGGCAGCGCTCGCTGCCCAGGAGTTTCGGCTTCAATGGGTGATTTGCGGCATTGCCGTGACCATGATTGGGAAGTTCATTCCGGCATCCAGACCCGACGGCGCTCTGCTGCTGAACCTGAAGCCTCTGATCCAAGACCAAGACCAAGACCAAGACCAAGGTCAAGGCGTCCAACCCACACCACTTGAGTTTTATGGTTTGCTGATGGAAAGCAGCCTTAGCGCAAAGATTGTTATCGATAGCGAGGGTGCCGTGGTCGACTTCAACCCGGCAGCTGAAGAATTACTGGGTTTTACGCGCGCTGAGATGATCGGTGCGAATATGTCTGAGCATATTATTCCTAAGCGTTTGCGCCAGGCCCACAACACGGCATTTGCGCATTTTCTTGCCAGCGGTGAAGGCAATGTTATCAGTCGGCGTGTAGAGCTTGAGGCGCTCCATAAGAGCGGTTATGAGCTGCCGGTCGAGCTAACCGTCAACGCACTTGAAACACGGCATGGCACGTACTTCGGCGCGGAGATACGTGATTTGCGCAAATGGCGGTCTCTTGAGCGAGACATGCGCGAAGCCCAGGAAGAATCGGATCAGGCTAACCAAAGCAAGGACCGGTTCTTGGCCACAATGAGCCACGAAATTCGCACCCCGCTAAATGCGCTTTTGGGAATTCTGAATTTGGTCAAAGCCGATGCAAAAGATGTTCAGCAGCTGTCGCTGCTCACTACTGCAGAGAATTCTGGTGGGCGTTTGATGCGCCTGCTGACTAGCCTGCTGGATTACTCGAGGATTGAGGCAGGTGAAATGTCCTGTGATGCCAGTCCATTTCGTCCAGCGGGAGTCATTGAGGAAGTCATGGAGCTTTATCAATCTCGCTCTGCCGACCCGGACGTTAAGCTGCGTGCCGAACTGAATGGACTGGACCACTTATGGGTACTTGGCGATTCCCAGAAAGTGGTGCAGGTGCTCACGAACCTGCTGAGCAATGCCATTAAATTTACCGATCATGGTGAGATCGAGATCACTCTGCTGGCTGATTCGGCGTCTCAATCTACACCAAGCTACCGCATCAAGGTGCGTGACACGGGTATCGGTATGAGCCAAACCCAGCTCGGCAGCATCTTTGATGCCTTCGTCCAGGTCGATAATTCCGATCGTCGTAAATATCTTGGCACAGGATTGGGCTTGTCGATTTGTCGGCAGTTGACACATCTCATGGGTGGAGAGCTAACTGTGCAGTCGACGCCTAAGTTTGGCAGCGAGTTCACTTTGTCGCTGCCGATGCAGGTGGTGGTCGAGCCGCAATCTGATCCGGGGCATACGAGTACCTCAGGGTTTGACGCCCAAGGCCGCAGAATCTTGGTTGCAGAGGACAGCAAACCCAATCAGTTGGTGGTCCGGTCGATGTTAGAGCGTCGCGGTTATGAGGTCGATGTTGCCAATGATGGCATTGAAGCGTGTGCCGCGATGAACAAAAAAGGTCAAGGTAGCACCGGTTACGGACTGATCTTGATGGATGTGCAGATGCCCGGGATGGATGGTATCGAAGCCACCCGATGGATTCGCAACAACGGGTTTCAGCAGCCGATTATTGCGCTGACCGCGAAGGCCTTTGCTGAGGATGAAAAGACCTGCAGAGATGCGGGAATGAATGACCTCATGACGAAGCCGATCAACTATGAAGCGTTGGTTAGCCGAGTCGATATGTGGCTCGGAGCGCATACCCAAGGGGTGTCCATGCCGCCGAGCGACAAAGTCGAAGAGATGCGCATGCTGATGGGAGACGAGGCGCTGAAGGAAGCCCTTGAGGTATTCCTGCATGAAACGGACGCACGACATCAACGACTACAGTCTACGCTGGCGACCAACGATCTAAACCGTGCCGCAAAGGAGCTACATGCGCTCTGCGGCACCTACCGAACCTACGGTTTTGATGAAATGGGGCATCTGTATCAGGCGTTGCAGGAGTCCTGTAGCGCAAAGTTGTTACCCCAAGAAGAAGCGATTGCGCGTTTGTCGTCACTGTCGTCGGAAGTAAGGACAGCGCTGCTCGCCTACCAAGAGCAGTTCTCTGCCTGAGACCGTTGCGCAGCGGCTTACCCGATAGCTGCCTTAAACGACGGTTTAGGCTGCAGAGCGAATCTCGTCTAACAGCTCGCAGACTTTGGACTGCATGTTGTCCCATTCTTGAAACAGAAATTCCTGCACGTTTTCTTTCGGCAGATCGGCATAGGGAATTCGCCAAAAGTGCAGGCGCACCTGCTGATTTAGCCAGCTGCCATTGAGTAGATCATGGATGTCTGCTGAGCCTTCAAATCCGGCATGAGCCAAAAATACTAAATCCTTGCCGGGGTTCGCCGTCATCATGCCCAGTACGCCGCCAAGGCGGACCGGCAAAAGGTTAGGCCAGCGATCCAGTTGTGGCTCCAGTTTTGGGTGCTTAGCGCGCAGTTCGTCATGCTTTTTTTGGGTAAAGCGCGTGCCTTCAGGATAGATCAGCACTGATTCATCGCTGCCTGCCGTGGCGATCAGGTTGCTGACCTCCTCTACGGCCTTGGCTGAGTCAGCACCCGACCGATCGACAAAAACGTTGGGCAGGCGATGACCGCCAATGTCCAAGCAAGGTAGCAGTCGCAGCTCCTGCTTTAGCACGTAGCGCAGTCCTTCGCCGCGAGCCTTGCCAAAAAACAGCAGCGGCAGCACGGTATCACCCATGCTCGAATGTCGTGACAAGACTAAGGCGCAGTTACCCTGTAAGGCTTCGGTGCCGGTGACCTTGATGTTCAATTGGTACAGGCGTTTACCCAAATTTAATAGACTTTGTGCCCACCAAAATTGGATAGCGCGGTTTTTCTCCATGTGACGACTTCTTGGGTAGCGCACCAGAACCCAGATAAAGAGCGTTAGGCCCGTCCACTCGCGCAGCAAAAACCCGTAGATAAAGGCCACTGCTTGAGGCGCAGTTCGATATCTGGGTGTCATGCTCATCAGTAGCGTTGTCGCGACCACCAGGGGCAACAGGGCAATGGCCAAAAACGAAATGACGACTAGGCTGCTCAGTGTTAGCAGACGTCTTAGGAACATGTTGAGCATCCTTTTTTGATTTAGCTTCCAACGGCATATCTTGGGTTTTAACGTCTAAGTTAGTGCTGATGCGCAAGTTGTCGCGACATTGCATTCAAACGTTGGGCAAACCACTTGGCTCCCACAATTCCAAACAGCACGTTGCTCAAGGCGGTAGCGATGAAAATACCCACGTAGCCAAAGGCATCGTTGAGCAAGGTCGCCAGAGGAACATATACAATGATCATGCGTCCAAATGACAGGGCAGTGCTGGGTAGCGGTTTGCCCAGCGCATTGAACGACGCAGACGCCATCATTAGTACGCCCCATAGGCCATAGCTGAGAGGCACGATGGAGAAATAGACGGCTGCCACCGCGACCACCGGGCCCGAGCCATCAATGAGTGAGGCAAGCTCCCGACCAAAGAAAAACAGAGGAAGCGTGACGAGGAGTCCCCAAAACAGGCAAAACATGTAGCTAGCTCTGACCCCAGCGCGCACACGGTCTACCATCTGTGCTCCCCAGTTTTGTCCAACGAACGGACCAATGGAGCCTGACAGCGCAAACATCAGCATCGCGGCAACTGCTTCAATTCGGTTGGCGACACCAAATCCTGCCACAGCTGCTTCGCCGTAATCGGCGATCAAAAAGGTGATGTAAGCCGCCGTCACAGGTCCGATAAGATTCGTTGCCATGGCCGGCAGACCAACATGCAGGATGCGTTTGGCCGAGCGCAGCCAGCCCGAGAAATGCCCCTGCCGTAGCACGAGGTTATCGGCATTTATGTACCAAAGGGATATCACCAGGGTGCCGAATCGAGTCAATGTCATGGCCGTGGCAGCGCCCGCAAGCTCCATGGCGGGGAAACCAAACCAGCCGAAAATGAAGATCGGATCCAAAATCAAATTGACTAAGGCACCAATGGTCATAATCGCGCCTGGAATGTTGGCGCTGCCGCTGGCGCGCATAACGCTGCCGCAGATCATGGTGGTGGTAAACAAAATGGTACCAGGTAGATAGATATCCAAGTACGAGTGAATCAAGGGCAGCAATTCGGGTGATGCGCCTATGGCCAGGAACAGGGGGTCTATGGCAAGCCAGCATAGACCAGAGATGACGATCATCAGGGCGAAAACCAAGATTAGGCTATGGGTGCCTAACCTGGCGACTTCGTCCTTGCCGCGGTCTTCGGTGACGCCTGTTGCTGCCGATACTTGCCGGTTGCCCACACTCCGGGCGATCACCGAAGACGTACCAATGCTAATGCCCAAGGCAATACTGGTGAGCACCATAACCATGGGGAAGGTGAAAGTAATGGCCGCCACATGGGCGGTGCTGAGTTGTCCAATAAAGCCGAGTTCTAGCATCTGAACCAAGATGCTGGACGAGACGCCGGCCATCATTGGCGCAGTCAATCGCGCCAAGGATCCTGCAACTCGGCCTTGGGTGAGATCGTATGTGGACATTTGCCGAGATTATGTCACGCGAGCGTGTCCAAGAGAGATGAAATCTGTTTGGTAAGTTCACTCTTGGTTGACTATGAGGCAATCACATCTGGCCATCGTATCTATCCATCGCGCTGCAGGTTGGGCTCCCAGCGGACTAATGAGCGGTCTAATGAGCGGGCTAATGAAAGGACTGCCGAATATGCGGGCATGATGGTCAGCACGACAACCGGCAGGCCGGTGTTAGACTGAGATGTCCAAAGGAGATCCCCATATGTCAGCGGAATTTGGTCACACCCCACCAGTCGCAATATCCGATGATAAGCGCGATGAATATCTGCAGTTCGCGTGCTCTGCTGTGCGTGCTGCGGGTCGGGTGATTTTGCCGCACTTTCGATCCGGCGTTCAGGTTGCCAACAAGCTCGACAACGGTGGCTTTGATCCTGTGACTTTGGCAGATCAGGCCGGAGAGCGAGCCATTCGCGAGGCCATTGAACTCGCCTATCCTGAGCACGGCATATTCGGCGAGGAGTATGGCTTCAATGCCGGCAACGGGCTGACCTGGGTCATAGATCCCATCGACGGCACCCGGGCGTTCATGACGGGCATGCTGCATTGGGGTGTGTTGTTGGCCCTATTCGATGGCGAATCACCAGTCGTCGGCGCCATGTATCAGCCTTATACCGACGAATTGTTCAGCGGTGATGGCGATGCTGCATGGCTTGAGCGTGGCGGAAACCGTCAGGCCCTGACGACAAGCCGCTGTGAAAATGTCACAACTGCCAGCCTCTCTACAACGGGAATCGAATGGCTGGCAGCGCAGCAGCAAGAGCAATTCAAGCGGCTGAGCCGCGCGAGCAAACTCACTAAAATGGGCGGCGACTGCTACCTCTTCGGAATGTTGGCCATGGGATCGCTGGACCTCGGCGTTGAAGCGCGGCTAAAGCCTTACGATATACAGGCGCTGATCCCCATCGTGAAAGGTGCGGGCGGGGTCATCACCAGCTGGGAAGGCGGTAATCCAAGCATGGGCGGTACCGTGCTGGCATCGGCGACGCCGGCATTGCATACCCAGGCGATGGCATTGCTGAAGGGCAGTTAGAGGCGGTCGAGGCCGCCCGAACAGATCCTTTGCAGGGTGTCTACCAACAGTTTGCGTTCAGCGATTTTGACCCGCTGTTCTATAGCATCCACATCATCACCGGCTAGTACCGGCACCTCAATCTGCGCAATGACTGGTCCAGTATCGTACTCGCAACCCACAAGGTGCAGGGTCGCACCGGTCATGCTAACGCCAGCGGCGTGTACGGCTTCGTGTACCTTGCGCCCAAAAAAGCCTTGGCCACCAAAGTTTGGTAATAGGGCAGGATGGGTGTTGATAATACGCCCCGAAAACCGACCTAAAATCGCCTCGCCCATCTTTTTCATATAGCCCAGCAGCAGTACCCAATCCACTTCGGCATCGGCGAGAGCGTGGGCGATGGCATGATTCGCGGTGTCCTCACTGCCGTGAGTCATGGTGCTGATATGCAGAGTGTCGATATTTGCTGCGGCTGCTCGGCGCAGCGCGCCGGACTTGCTGTTATTGCTGACCACGAGCACAACCTCGGCATCCAAGGATTGGGCTGCGCAGGCGTCGATCAGAGCTTGTAGGGTGGAACCTTCGTGAGATGCCAGAACGGCCAGTCGCATCATTCGGCGATCCGAAAGATCGCATGATGCTCTATGTCCACTGCCACCTTATCGTCACGCCAAAAGGTCAAATGAATGGCGATGAACTGATGCCCCTTACGCTCGGATCGATCCGTGACCACGCTGCGTAGGACAATCTCGTCGTCTACCTGCAAAGCCGAGCGGTGGGTGATTTTCGATTTCACGTGAATCCACGCCGGCATCACGTATTCCTGCATCAAGGCTTGGTTGGCCAGCGACAGCAGGTAATGGGGATGAATATGATCTTGATACAGCGCATCATCATCCCCGATCTCGTCGCGGTACCGCTGGTTTTCTTCAAGGCTGAGCCGTACGGCCCACGGGGAGAAGACTTCACCAACGCAGACATTTTCCCAGGCGATATCAGGCCGTCCCGGCACCTTAATCTTGCCTAGGAGGCCTAGCTCGCCGGGTTCGTTAGAAATCTCTTCGGGCTGGCGTGTGGCAATAATCGCAACTAGCTCACCGCGCTGATTCGTCGCAACCACATCCTCGCCAACCCCTGGCCATTCGATCGCTAGCGCGTCACCGTGATACGAGGGCTTGATCAGCCGCACTTCTACACAGCTGTCGTTTAGCCAAGAGGCACCATGATGGTCGACCAAGGGTTTAATCAAATGACCGTAAATGGCCACCCCCGGTACCAGTGCCCCCTGAAATCCGTAGCGGTTTGCCATCTCATCGCTGTGCATGCGATTTTCGCTATCGGTGCTGAAGTTGCGGGCGACGACGTGATACGCGGTCATGGCGAAATCCTTAATTTACGGGACTGACAAATAGGCGAGAGATTGTCCCTTGATCAAGGGTGCTTATCCATAGGCTTGGGCCGGCAACCAAGTCACGACGGCCTGCCAGTTGAAGATAATCAGCATGCCGATGACCTGAAGCACGATAAAGGGCATCACGCCCCTGTAAATGGTGGTGACTCGTATGCCCTCCGGGGCCACCCCCTTAAGGTAAAAAATCGCAAACCCAACCGGCGGCGTCAGAAAGCTAGTCTGCAAACAAACAGCGAACAAGATCGTAAACCACACCGGATCAAAGCCAAGATTAGCCACGACGGGAGCCACCAGAGGTAGAACGATGAGGGTGAGCTCAATCCAATCCAAAAAGAAGCCCAACAAAAACGTGGCGAACAAAATGGCGACGATAATGCCGGTTGGCTCAAAAGGTAGAGACAGGAGCGCACCCTCAATCAACTCGTCTCCGCCAAGCCCCCGCAGCACTAAGGAAAATGCCGTAGCACCCACCAGTACGCCAAAAATATAGGCCGTCGTCTTAGTGGTCTCCTGCAGAACCTCGCGCATCACTCCCGCAGACATCTGTTTCTTGATAATCGCCAGCAGCAACGCTCCGGCGGCGCCGACGCCTGCAGCCTCAGTGGGGGTGGCGAGACCCATGAAAATGCTTCCCAGTACCGCCAGTATCAGAAACGCAGGGGGTAAGATCGCAAGAAAAAGCTCCTTGATGGCGGACCAGTCGAAGGGCTCTGTGGGTGCCGCAGGCGCTCGGTGGGGCTGCAGAGCGCCCACCAACAGCAGATAAGCGATGTATAGACCGCCGAGCAGAGCACCCGGGAAAACCGCGCCCAAAAACAAGTCACCAACGCTCATCGCCATGCGATCTGCCATCAGCACCAGCATGATGCTGGGCGGAATCAAGATGCCTAGAGTCCCAACCGCACAAACCGTGCCCGTGGCCAACGACTTGTCGTAACCCTGCTGCAGCATGGCGGGCAGTCCGAGTAGCGCAAGCAGTACGACAGATGCTCCTATTATGCCGGTGGTGGCAGCCAGCATTAGGCCGATGACGGTAACGGTAATGGCCAGCCCCCCGCGCAGACTGCCAAACAGGCGAGCGAAACTACTCATCAACTGATTGGCGATACCAGATCGATCCAGCAGCAGGCCCATTAGTATGAACATGGGAAGGGCCACCATCACCCAGTTTTCCATGACATTCCAAATACGCTCGACGGTCAGGGAGGTGTAGTCCCAGTCCATACCGGTAGCAAGCTGAAAGTCCGCCTCGGCAATTACCGCCAAAGCGCTGAAGACGATGGCAAGTCCGCCCAATAGCCACGCTACGGGGAAGCCCGTGAAAACTAGCGCGATGAAGCTGACGAACATGCCGATGGCCAGAATCTCATTGGCCGGCATGAGCATCTCCTTGTGCAGCGCTAGGCGTCTGAAGAAAGAGAAAGTGCCATACCCTCAATAGGCGGGAAATCACCGTTAACAGCAACAGTCCAAATCCCAGGGGCAGTGCCGCCTTTATCAGCCAGCGTAGTGGCAGACCGCCCGGTGATGCGGATACCTCCGCCACAGCGTAAGACGATGCTACGAAGGGCATGCTGTAAATTAATATCAGGGCGATAAAGGGAAGCAGCAGCAATAGGATGCCGTAGAGCTCGATCCATGCCTTTACGCGATGACTGAAATGCTCGTGCAGCACGTCGACACGTATGTGGGCATCGGCTTGGTAGGCGTAGCCGAGGCCCAGCAAAAATCCGACGGCATACAGGTGCCACTGCAATTCTTCGAGCTCGATGCGGCCTTCGTTGAGTACATAGCGCATGAGTACGTTTATGACGATCACCCCCAGCAGCAGGAGCCATACGTAGGAGACACCTCGACCAATATGATCCGCCAGGCGGTCTAAGCGCCGAGACCAGACGGTGTTGGGTAAATAATCCTTAGCGTTCAACGGGGTCACTAAAAGTCTCGAGGCAAATAGGCACGCGATTTCCACTCGGCATACTGCTCGCGAAAGGCACGCTGGGAGGCCAAGATCTCGGCAAAGTCCGCATCCTTGGCGGCTTCTTCCTCAAGAATCTGATCCGATACCCTGTTCAATTCCCGCAGCAGGGCCTCGGGTAAAATCTCTGCCGACACTCCAATCTCCGCAAAACCTTGGATGACCTCACCCTGTAGGGCTTCGGCTTGCGCTAGGTTGCGCGTAACCGCTGCGGTACAGCCGAGGTTGAGCATCGCCTGGTCCGCCGCGTTTAGTGACCTCCAAATGTCAAGGTTCACCACTAAGTGCGATGACGTGAACGGCTGATGCCAGCCGGGGTAATAGTTATAGGGTGCGACCCGATTAAAGCCCAGGGCCTGATCAACCACAGGAAGCGCAAATTCCGTCGCATCAATGGCACCCTTCTCCAGAGCCTGAAAGATCTCTCCACCGGGCAACATGGTGACGCTTGCTCCGAGGCGTTCGATCACGCGCCCGCCCAGGCCCGCGAAGCGAATTTTGAGACCCTGCACATCTTCCAGTGAGTCGATGCGGCGGCGAAACCAGCCTGCCGTCTCCGGGCCAGTCATGCCGCAGTAAATGGGATGCAGGTTGTAGCGGACATAGAGCGACTCGGTCAGCTCGCGCCCGCCACCGTGGTACCACCATGCGCTGTACTCCCATGGCTCCATGCCAAAGGGCACGGCTGCAATGAGTGGCGACGCGGGAATTTTGCCTTGGTCATAGCCCAGCCAGGTATAGCCCGCGGGCACCTTGCCGTCGCGCACTGCATCGGTAATGGAGAAGGCGGGCACAATCTCACCAGGCTCAAACACCTGCAGATCAATCGCCCCACCGCTCGCCTCACGGATTGCGTCAGTTAAATAAACTGGGTTTTCGCCCAGCACCGGCATGGTGGTTTGAAAAACTACGGGCAGCCGCCACTTGATGCGCGCGGGCTGCCTGTCGCCCTCGTTTTGTGACAGCTCGTAGGCGGGTGCATGCACTGGCCTGATCGCCAGGGAACCGATGATGCCCACGACAAAGGCCACCATAACGGCGAAGAGGGCAGCGCGATTGCTGATGCGTTTGCCGTCGGATGTGGTCACAAACTCTCTCCCAAAGTTGGTGTAGCCGGCTTGCTCGGATCGGGTAGTGATTGTGAGAAGCCAGGTTCCTACATGCAAGGTGTGCGTCAAATTGCGCGAAAGCTTTTTCCACGTCACGAACACAATTACCGCTATAAATTGCTGCGGGTGACGAAAACGAGGTCTTGCCCGCAGGGAATGTATTGCTTGTGAGTTATTCCTTGTTTTGAACTTAGGCGCGCTGGTAACTTGCCGCCGCCTTAACGGGAGTCGGCGCGTCTGTCGCCATTCTCTAGCTTTGCAAGTCTCAAGGCTTGGCAAATGCTGAATTTCAGACCAATCAAAATTGGGGGCTTTATGCAGATCGGAGTACCGAAAGAAACCTGGCCAGGCGAGGTTCGCGCCGCCATGGTTCCGGCCAACGCGAGCAAATTAATCAATCAGGGTTTCTCTGTTGCGGTACAAAGCGGCCTCGGTTCGGCATCCGGCTACTCCGATGCAGAATACGCAGAGGCCGGTGCGACGGTTAGCGATGATCGCGCATCTCTCTTGGCGGGGTCAGACATCGTGATGGCGGTGAGAAAGCCAGACGCCGCCGATGTCAGCTCACTGAAAAAAGGTGCGCTGTACGTGAGCTTTTTGGACCCCTTCAACGAAAAGCCACTGGTAGAGAGCGTTGCGGCCCAGGGGGCGACTGCAATCTCCATGGAAATGGTGCCTCGTAGCACGCGAGCGCAGAAGATGGATGCGCTCTCATCCCAGGCAAACCTGGCGGGCTATGTCACGGTGATTCAGGCTTCGTTCCACCTTCCCAAGATTATGCCCATGATGATGACACCATCAGGCACCATCTCGCCGGCACGCGTTTTCGTGATTGGTGCAGGTGTAGCGGGTCTGCAGGCCATCGCGACCGCAAAGCGTCTAGGCGCGCGGGTTGAGGCTTTTGACACGCGTCCGGTGGTGGCGGAACAAGTACAGTCCCTGGGTGCCAAGTTTGTTGAAATTGACCTTGGTGATACTGGTCAAACCGACCAGGGCTACGCCAAGGAGTTAACCCCAGAGCAGGTGGAAATGCAGCGAGAGGGCCAAAAAGCCATCATCAGCCAGTCTGATGTGGTGATCACCACGGCCCAGTTGTTTGGCCGCCCAGCGCCTCAAATCGTTGGCCGCGACATGGTCGAGTCAATGAAGCCCGGCAGCGTCATTATTGATATGGCGGTCGAAACCGGCGGCAACGTCGAAGGGTCGGTGATGAACGAAGTGGTTGAGATCAACGGCGTCAAAGTGGTTGGTCAAGGCAATCTGCCCGGTGAAGTGGCGCGAAACGCCAGCGATATGTATTCCAATAACCTGCTGAACTTGGTGATGGAATTTTGGGATAGCGAAGCTAAAACCTTAAACCTCGACCCAGAGGACGAGATCATTGCAGCCTGCGTGATCACCCGTGACGGTGCCGTCGTCAACGAAACCATCAAAAACATTTATAGCGGAGGCTAAATCATGGAAGCCGTATTTCTTGCAATGGTTCTCATGCTGTCGATCTTCCTCGGCTTCGAGCTGATTTCGAAGGTGCCAGCAACCCTACACACTCCGCTGATGTCCGGCGCTAACGCGATCTCGGGTATCACCATCGTCGGTGCATTGATTTCAGCCGGCGGTGAATCCGATGCCATGTCGAGCTACCTCGGTGCCGCTGCAGTGATGTTCGCCATGATTAACGTGGCCGGCGGTTACCTCGTGACCAACCGAATGCTGAGCATGTTTAAAAAGAAAGATGCCGGTCAGCCGGGAGGTAAGTCATGAATCCAGTTATTATCAATCTTTGGTATGTTGTGGCGGCTGCGCTATTTATCTTCGGGTTGAAGCAGCTTGGCTCACCCGCGACAGCTGTGCGCGGAAACATCCTCTCTTCATTGGCCATGGTAATCGCCATCGGCGTAACCCTTTTCAATAAAGAGATACTCTCCTTCCAGCTTATTTTGATTGCGGCAGCAGTCGGCGCCGTTATTGGCGCCATCGCCGCACAGAAAGTCGAAATGACCAGCATGCCTGAGATGGTCGCCCTGTTTAATGGTTCTGGCGGTATCGCCAGTTTGATGGTTGGCTGGGCAGCACTTTATAACCTCGGCAACACCACTTTTACCGACGTGACGATTTTGCTCTCCATCGTTATCGGCGGCATGACCTTCAGCGGCAGTATTCTGGCTTGGGGCAAGCTGAGCGAAGTAATGACGTCTGCCGCGGTCGTCTTCGGTGCTCAGCGCATCGTCAACGCTGCCATTTTAGTCGGTCTTATTGTCTGTTCAGTACTCTTCTGCATGAACCCAGCCGTAGACTCCCCCTATCTTTATGCGGTGATCGGGCTGGCCTTGCTGTTTGGCGTTATGGCTGTACTACCCATTGGTGGCGCAGATATGCCCGTAGTGATCTCTCTGCTCAACAGCTACTCAGGTCTTGCGGCCTGCGCGGCGGGTTTTGCGATCAATAACAACATTTTGATCGTCGCAGGCTCCATGGTGGGGGCAGCGGGTATCATTCTCACCAACATCATGTGTAAGGCGATGAACCGGTCGCTGGGTCATGTTCTGTTTTCCGGTTTTGGTGCGGTCAAGCAGGCCACAAAGGTTGAAGGCGAAGTTAAGCCCATCGTCGCTGAGGATGCCTTCCTGATTCTGGAAGCCGCTCAATCGGTGTCCTTTGTCCCCGGCTACGGTATGGCGGTTGCCCAAGCTCAGCATGTTGTGCGTGAGCTAGGCGAACTGCTGGAGAAAAATGGCGCGGAAGTAACCTACGCCATTCACCCGGTTGCTGGCCGTATGCCCGGTCATATGAATGTGCTGCTGGCCGAGGCGAACGTGCCCTACGACCAGCTGGTGGAAATGGAAGACATCAATCCACGGATCGATAACGTAGACGTCGCGGTAGTGATCGGCGCCAACGACGTCGTAAACCCCAGTGCCCGCAACGATGAAAACAGTCCAATCTATGGCATGCCCATCATCAACGTGGATCAAGCGAGAACGGTTTTCGTGCTAAAGCGCTCCATGGGGTCAGGATTCTCCGGTGTCGATAACCCACTTTTCTTTGGCGATAACACGCGTATGTTGTTTGGCGATGCCAAGCAGTCTATCGCCGCAGTTGTCGCTGAGTTCAAAGGTTGATCTCAAGCGCTCTGCAGATGAGTGTCGCGCTGATATAGGACACAAGGTTGAATCATGGCAAATATCGATTCACCACTGACAAGCGCTGACTTTTTTCAGCGACAAGCGCAGGCGACGGCGGATGATCAGTTCAGGCTGCGGTGGTCGCCGCGATCTATGAGCGGTCAGGCGCTGACACTTGCACAGGTGCAAAGCCTCTGCGAGGCAGGTCGCTGGGCACCATCTTGCTTTAACTCTCAGCCCTGGCGTTTCGTTTTCGCTCTGCCCGGAACCCCGCAATGGCAGCCGTTCTTAGACCTGCTTATAGATGTAAACCAGATCTGGGCAGCGAAAGCAGGCGCCTTGGTTGCGCTGGTTGCGCGAACACATTTCGAGGCCAATGACGCGCCTGCGGCTACGCACAGCTTTGACGCCGGTAGCGCCTGGATGAGCATGGCGCTGCAGGCCCAACATATGGGCTTGGCTGCCCACGCGATGTGGGGGTTCCACCACGATAAGGCATCCGACGTGCTCAAGCTGCCCGAGTACTTCACAACCCAAGCAATGATTGCCTTTGGTCATCCCGCGTCGGCTGAGGCGCTGCCGGACCCGCTGCGCGAACGAGAAGTTCCGTCGCCACGCAAAGCGTTGGATGAACTCATGTTCAACGGTGATATGAGCTAGCTTTTTTTGGCAAGAGGCGTCAGACCTCTCGCCAGGCTCCCGATTCAAGACCATCCAGAGTCCAAGAGCCTACCCGATAGCGAATCAATCGAAGCACAGGAAAGCCCAAGGCCGCACACATGCGCCTTACCTGACGATTCCTGCCCTCCTCCAGTGTCAATGTAAGCCAGGTATCGGGTATGAACCTGCGCACCCGAATCGGCGGATTGCGTGGCCAAAGATCATAGTCGCCAATGCCTAACTGCCACTTCGCGGGCAGGGTGATGCCATCTTTTAGCAGGATGCCCTGGCTGAGAGGGGCAAGATCATCTGCTGTTGGTGCACCCTCTACCTGAACCCAGTAGGTTTTAGACATCTTGCCGTCAGGGTTCGCAATTTTATGCTGCAGGGTGCCATCGTCGGTCAGCACGATGAGCCCCTCGCTGTCACGATCGAGTCTGCCTGCCGGGTAAACGCGAGGAACAGGCACATAGTCGCCCAGGTGCGCCCGGCCTTCATCATCAGAAAACTGGGACAACACGTTGAAGGGTTTATTCAGCAGGATGATTCGGCTCATCCCCCATTATTGCTATTTCTTGCTGCCATGTTGAATCTGTCTATATCGCTTTTAGTAGTCAGCGAGGGCTATGATCTCGGCCGTCGCCATTCAGAGAGACAGCGACTTGCATGGGAGAGGAGAGAATATTGGAACTGTATGAGGTGATGCGCACCACCTTCGCTGCGCGTGAATTTACCGAGCAACCCGTCAGCGATGAGACGATTACTAAAATTCTTGAAGAGGCTCGTTTTGCTCCCAGTGGGGGTAATCGTCAGGGCTGGCATGTGTTGGTGGTGCGCGAGGATGCCTCCCGAGCGGTGCTTCGAGATCTCATCGCGCCGCAAATGCAGCGCTATGTGGCCCAGGTGAAAGCAGGCGAGGCGCCCCTGAACACGATAAACCCGTCTCGGGTTTCTGCTGAACAAATTGCGCAGACTCAAGTACCCCAAACCATGCTGGACAACCTGACCGGTGCGCCAGTTATTCTTCTTGTCTTTGTTGATCTGTCGGTGGTGGCCTCATTCGACAGCCATCTGGATCGTGTCGGCGTCATTTCAGGCGCGTCAATTTACCCCTTCGTCTGGAACATTTTGTTGGCGGCGCGCAATGAGGGATTAGGTGGTACGCTGACGACCTTCGCGGCGGGGGCGGAGGAAGAGGTTAAAGCGCACTTCGGTGTGCCCAGCGAAATGGCTTTGGCTGCCATGATTCCCATGGGCCAGCCAGTAAAACAATTGACCAAATTGACACGAAAGCCAGTTGCGGACTTCGTTCGTAAAGGGCACTGGAATGGGGAGACTTTGATTGACTGATTTAGAAAGCAGTAAGGCCGGGCTGAATGCCAGCGAGCAGAATGCATCGCAAATAGAGCAAGTAGGTGGTCCAAACTACGGTCGCTATGTCCTCTTTGTCTTAATCATCGTTTACATATTCAACTTCATCGATCGCCAAATTCTGTCGATCTTAGCCGAAGAAATTAAGCTCGATCTGGGCATTGGTGATGCCGAAATCGGCTTTCTTTACGGCACTGCTTTCGCCATTTTTTACGCGGTCTTTGGCATCCCGCTGGGGCGGCTGGCGGATGTTTGGAATCGCAAAAAGCTGATATCCGTTGGCCTATCCTTTTGGAGCGCCATGACCGCTCTGTCAGGGTTCGCGCAAAACTTTGGCCATCTAGCCGTCTGCCGTTTTGGTGTGGGCATCGGTGAGGCAAGTGCCACACCCGCCGCGTTTTCGATGATCTCGGATTATTTCTCGCCCAAGGTGCGAGCGACGGTTCTAGCGATTTATTCCAGCGGTATTTATCTCGGCTCCGGCATCGGATTGTTTTTAGGCGGTGCCATTGTCCAGTCATGGCACGCCTGGTACCCGGACCCGACCCTCGCGCCGCTAGGTATCAAGGCATGGCAGGCAGCTTTCTTGGCGGTCGGCATCCCCGGCATTTTGATGGCAGTTTGGGTCTGGTCACTAAAAGAACCGATTCGGGGTGCCTCCGAGGGCTTGGTTACGCCAGAACACCCTGCACCGTTTAAGGCGGCAGGCAGTTCCTTTATGAGTGTGCTGCCGGGATTCTCGCTTGTGGCCCTGTATAACGCTGGTGGTCTGCGCGCAGTCGCGACAAATATCGTTGCCGCAGGCTTGGTTAGCTTGTTGTTCTATGGGCTGTATGTTGCCATGCCGACATTGCTGCAATGGGTCGCGCTTGGTATCGGGGTATATATCACCGTCACCTGGATCCACTATCAAAAGCTTACGGATCCCGCCTGCTACGGCATGATGTTCAAGTCCAAGGCGTTCTTGGCCGTCACCATCGGATTTCCTGCCATCTCCTTTGTGACCTACGGTATCGGCTTCTGGTCTCCACCCTTTATGCAGCGCTTCCATGGCGAAAGCATCGCTGATGCTGGTCTATACCTGGGTTTGGGTTCGGCAGTAGGTGGCTTCATCGGCATCGTCCTCGGCGGCATCGTGGCAGATTACTTTCGTGCCAAAACCGTTAACGCACGGCTTTATGTAGGGCTTGCCATACCCCTGTTGGCGGTGCCGTTTGCCCTTGGCTTCTTGTATACCGAAAACATCGCCATGGCCTATATCTACAGCTTTCTGTTCAGCGTGATATCACCAGCCTGGATCGGCTGCGCAGCCAGCACGGTCAACGACCTGGTCATGCCGCGCATGCGTGCAACCGCGTCGGCCTATTACCTGCTGATGAACACCTTTGTCGGATTGGCCTTGGGCCCATTTTTGATCGGCCAGTTCAGCGATCTTTATAATCGCTCTGGCGTTGATAGTGCCGAGGCTCTGCAGCTGGCCATGACCTGGGGTTTGGGGGCGTTTGCCCTGAGCGTGTTGGCCTTGCTGCTTGCCTGCCGTTACCTCGCCTCAGATGAGACCAGCCGTTTGGATCGTGCCGCAGCACTGGGTGAACCCGTATAATTCAACGCTCTTTTGAGTAGTCGTGAAGCGATGCAGCAACAAGGTGAACACACGATAAATACCGATCTGGAGTCGGTTTGGCAGGCTTTGAATAACCCCGCAATGCTCAAGGCCAGTATTCCCGGCTGCGAGTCCTTTGAGCAAATCGATGCCGAAAATTTGAAAGCGTCGGTGCGTGCCAAGGTGGGGCCCGTGAACGCGGTCTTTCAGGTGACTCTGGCCTTGTCCAATGTTCAAGCCCCTAACCGCTACAGGCTTAGTGGCGAGGTCAAAGGCGGTGCCGGTGTTGCCAAGGGCCATGCAGATGTCAATCTTGAGTCATTGCCAGACAGCCCAAATGGCGCAGCGACGCGATTGGTGTATCAAGTAGAGGCCAGTGTCGGCGGTAAGCTAGCCCAAATAGGTTCACGGTTAATCGACGGCGCCGCTAAGAAAATGGCCAACGACTTTTTCGTATCCTTTAGCGAGGCCTGTATGAACGACAATCAAGAACTGGAAAGCGCATCGGAAGAGGGGCCGCCAGTCCAGGCTACCGATGCCTCACAGCCACCTGCACAAGACAAGCCGCCGGTTGAGCGGGCGAAGGATGGCACCGGCTTCATCTGGGCGACTGCCTTTGTCGTGTTGGTTCTCGCCATGGTGTTGGCACTTTAATGTCGATGAGCGATTCAGGCAGCCAATCAATAGCGATTACCGTTACCGTAAATGGCGAGCCACATCACTTGCGCGTCGCGCCGAATACATTACTGGTCACCTTGCTGCGTGAGCACTTGGGTCTAACCGGTACCCACGTCGGGTGTGATACCTCGCAATGCGGCGCATGTACCATCCATCTGGACGGTGCGGCGGTGAAGTCCTGCGCAGTGCTCGCAGTGCAGGCCGACAACTGCGAGGTTCTGACCATCGAAGGTCTGGGTAGCATCGATAACCTGCATCCCATGCAACAAGCATTCCGCGACTGCCATGCCCTGCAATGTGGTTTCTGCACCCCGGGCATGATCATGCAGGCGGTGGATTTAGCACAGCAGTCATCGGATCTAGATGCGGATACGATACGTCAAGGTATAGAGGGCAACCTCTGCCGCTGCACGGGCTACCAAAACATTGTTGAAGCCGTCGCCAAGGGCGCGAGTATGATGGCTGGGACTAACACATTGGCCCACGAAGCCTGATCGAAATGTACGCCTTCGATTATCACCGACCCACTTCATTGGCGGATGCAAAAGCACTGTATGCCCGACTCGAGGACCCTATGTATGTCAGCGGCGGTATGACGTTGATACCTAGCATGAAGCAGCGTTTAGCCGCCCCCTCAGACCTTATTGATTTGTCATCCCTCCCAGAACTAGAAGGCATTGAGCAATTGAATGATGCCCAGGATTCGATGCTTCGAGTCGGCGGCCTGACTCGGCATAACGAAGTAGCGGGCAATGTCCTGATTCAGCGGCACCTTCCTGTACTGGGCCAAGTTGCTGCCGCCATCGGCGATAACCAGGTGCGCAATCGCGGCACCTTGGGCGGCTCCATCGCCAACGCTGATCCCGCTGCTGACCTTCCGGCCGCGCTGCTCGCGATGAAAGCCTCGGTGAATACTCAAGACAGACAAATATCAGCTGACGAGTTTTTTCTCGACCTGTTCGAAACAGCGCTGGATGCGGGGGATATTGTGGTCAGCGTGGATTTCTCGACGCCCCAACAGGCGGCCTACGAGAAGTTTCGACACCCCGCGTCGGGCTATGCGGTAGTCGGTGTGTTGGTTGCCTGCTTTGCCGATGGGGTGCGCGTTGGCGTGACCGGGGCAGGCCCCTGTGCATTTCGCGCCTGCGCTTTAGAAGATGCATTGAACCAACAGTTTCTGCCGCAGGCCGTTGACGCCGTCGCCATACCCGATGCTGGCTTTAACAGCGACATACATGCATCGGCGGAGTATCGCGCTCATCTCATAAAGGTGCTGACGAAGCGCGCTGTCGCATCTCTCCTGAGCTAAAAGTCCCGGCTCAATCCCTCTGCATTGACCAAAATCGCCGATTGATTTTCTTCCCTCGCTTCAAGTAAATTTGCTCCGCGCCGTGATCAAACCGAGCAGCAGGTGTCCAATGACACCAGCGAGCTTGCAATGACACAGACGCCGGCTCGAGCCACGCCACCGGCGAGGTTCCGCCAACAGGTACGCAAGAGGGTTTCGAACGAAAGCCTCTGAGAGATATGCCCTCGGCATATCGAGGGAAAATAGAGGGATGGAGAGGGTGTTCAATCTTCTCTAAAAAGGCATCACAAGAGTGCCACTAAAAATTAGGACTTGATCCTCCCGTCAGGGGCTTGGGCGCGCTGCGCCCAATGTATGGACAGGTACCGGAGGGAAATATGAAGCTTCACGATTTTCATCGTCGTAAGGTGGCTGCGGAAAAAATCTCCATGGTTACTTGCTACGACTACTGGTCTGCACAGTTACTCAACGAATCCGAAATGGACACGCTCTTGGTAGGCGACAGCCTCGCCATGGTGATGCACGGGTTCAACAGCACAGTTCACGCAACCGTACCCATGATGGCCATGCATATTGCTGCCGTGCGACGAGGTGCGCCGGACAAATTTATTGTTGGCGATATGCCGTTCTTGGCGGCTCGGCGTGAGCGCGGTGAAGTTCTCGACGCGGTTTGCGAGTTAATGCAGGCGGGCAGTAACGCCATCAAGATTGAGGGTGCTGCAGGCCAGCTAGATACCATTGCTCATGTTGTGGAATCTGGTGTGCCGGTGATGGGCCACTTGGGTCTAACCCCACAGTCGGTTGAAGGCCTGGGCGGGCATAAAGTGCAAGGCCGAACCGAGTCCGATGCGGAGAAAATTTATCGCGACGCTATGTCGCTACAAGAGGCTGGCTGCTTTGCCATGGTGCTGGAGTGTGTGCCTCAGCATCTTGGGCGGCAGATCACCCAGAGTCTTGATATTCCCACAATTGGGATTGGTGCCGGCTCCTATACCGACGGTCAAGTATTGGTGCTGCAGGACATGTTGGGGATGCAGCCAAATTTCAAACCCAAGTTTTTGCGCCACTACCTCGACGGCCATCGTCAGCTCAGTGATGCGGTCAATGCCTTTCACCACGATGTCGGCAAGGGGGCATTTCCTAACTGTGAAGAGGTTTATCGGTGAACATTGTTCACTGCATGGGCGAGTGGCAGGCGGTACGTGGCAGCCTCAGCGGCCGGGTGGGCTTTGTGCCCACCATGGGTGCCCTGCATGAGGGACACTTGTCCTTAATACGCGCCAGTGTCGATAACAATGACGTTACCGTGTTGTCGATCTACGTTAACGCCACTCAGTTCAACGATTCTGCCGATCTTGCTAAGTACCCAAGTACGCTGGAGGCCGATCTAGCTGCCGCCAAGGCTGCCGGGGTCGATTGGGTACTTCTGCCAGACTACTCCCAGATCTATGCGGACGGTTATCGGTACCAACTCAATGAAGATTCGTTTTCGCGCCAGCTGTGCGGCACGGACCGACCAGGACACTTTACCGGCGTGTTAACCGTGGTGATGAAGCTGCTGAATCTGGTGCGTCCAAATCGCGCTTACTTTGGGCTAAAGGACTTTCAGCAATTCACGCTGATCAAGGACATGTGCCACACTTTTTTTATGCCGGTGGAAATTGTTGGCTGCGAGATCGTGCGCGAGACCGACGGGCTGGCCATGTCTTCGCGCAATCGATTGTTGACGGATAAAGGGAGGCAATTGGCCGGTTCCTTCAATCGACTTTTGGCCGACGCCGCGAGCGATGAGCACGCGCGCCAAATGCTGGAGGCCGCAGGCATGCAGGTTGCTTATGTGGAAACCGTTGGAATGCGCCGTTGCGGTGCAGTGGTTGTTGGCGAGGGCGATAAGGCCGTGCGGCTGATCGACAACGTACCCGTCGACGCAGCAGAAGACTCATTGCCGCTAAGGGATATTGCATGATGATTCTGGTGCTCGATGTAGGTAACAGTCAGATTTTCTGTGGTGTCTTTGATGCCGAAGAGCTGGTCAGTCAGTTTCGCTACGCTTCCACAAGCCGAGGTACCTCGGATGAAATTGGTGTTTTTTTGCGCGGGGCCCTACGCGAAAACGGCATCGAACCGGCGAGTATCGATACCGTAGCAATTTCATCAGTCGTACCGGAGCTCAATTACACCCTGCGATCCTGCTGCCAGAAGTATTTCGACATTGAACCCATGATCTTGCGCCCCGGACTCAAGACTGGGCTGAAGATCGCCTACAAGGACCCCAAGGAAGTCGGCAGTGACCGCATTGCCGACGCCATGGGCGCGGTAAAGCTATTCCCCGATCGCAATTTGATCGTCGTGGACTTTGGTACGGCGACAACTGTTTGCGCCATTACAAAGGAGCGCGTGTTCCTGGGCGGCAACATTATGCCCGGCATGCGTTTGGCCATGGAGGCGCTAGAGGCCAAAACTTCTAAGCTGCCCTCAGTAGAGATCAAGCCGACGCGAACCGCAATCGGTAAAACAACCACCGAGAGCATTCAAAGCGGCCTGTACTGGAGCAATGTCGGCATGGTGCGCGAATTCGTCAGGCAAATGACTGCAGAGGCCTTTGCTGACGAACCACCCATGGTCATTGCCACAGGTGGATTCTCTAGCCTCTTTTATCGCGAAGATTTGTTCGATCATGTGGTAACGGATTTGATCTTGGTTGGTCTTATGGAAGCCCTGCGCCTTAACGGCTACATTGACGCCGCCTAGGCGCTCTCACTCAGGTTGGGCCAAGTAGGTCTTTAACAGCCCAGTGGCGATATTGGTGACCCAATAGCGCGACCCACATCAGTCCTTTTCTTACCTGCTGTCGCCCATGCTGCCAACGTGGACGTTTCGCGGTGCGAATTCTATAGTCGGTGGCTGCCTTGGGATGCCAGCACCCTGCTCTGAGGCCTACCTACGAAGATTCAAATCGGCGATGCCCATGACAAAAGAGACCGCACAGCCCCCAGGCACACGACACCATGGCTGGGTAATTGTCGGAGCGTTGATGTTGATCCAAACCGTCGGCTCGGGCCTGGGTTTCTACAACATGGCGGTGTACATCAACCGGCTGTCTGCAGAACTGGCTGTGCCGGTGAGCGATATCTCCTTCGCGGTGAGTCTGTTCTTCGTCGTGGGTGGTGTGGCTGGCCTCTACGTTGCTGCACTGCTGGCTCGTTTCAACGTCCGCACGATCATGATCGCCGGTGCGCTCTTGGCGGGCACCGCGCTGGGCCTGGTGGGATGGGCAACACAGGTTTGGCAGGTATACGGTTTGTTTTCCCTCTTTGGTGTGGGGAATGCCGGTATTTCATTAGTGGTCGCGACCACGCTTATTACCCAGTGGTTTCCTGGTGCAGAACGGTCCATGGCTCTGGCGCTAACGTCCACAGGATTGTCCTTAGGTGGGGTGGTATTGACGCCACTGTCCGCCTATTGGCTCAACTCCATTGGCGTTTCAGACACCATGCCGCTACTTGGGCTATTGCTTGTTTTACTTGTGGTGCCACTGTGTTTCTTGGTGCGCCAGCCCCCAGGCAGCGCGGTTAGCCCTAGCGCCCAGACCATGGACAACAACGCCGCCCTGTTGACCTCTGCAGTTAACAGTCGGTTTTTTGTCTTCATGGCCTTGGCCTATGTGCTGACGATGGCGGCGCAGGTGGGCGGCATAGCCCACCTATACAGCCGCGTCGAACAAATCACAGACTACCAAACCGCGGCGTTTGCGGTGCAGGTGCTGTCGATCTGCAGTATCAGCGGTCGCTTTTTCGGCGGCTGGCTCGTGTCGCGTATACCCATTCGCTGGTTCGCCTTGGGCAATCTTTGCCTACAGGTACTTGGTTTGATTTGCATTGCACTCGCTCCCAACGGTGCATTTGCCGTGCTGGCGGCAGGTCTTTTCGGGTTGAGTGTTGGCAACTTACTGATGACGCAGCCGCTGTGGCTGGCAGAGATATACCCGCCACAGATTTATGCGCGAGTATTTGCCCGAGCAAATGCCATCAGCGTGACAGGGGTTGCCATGGGGCCCTATGGGATGGGCCTCATTTTTGATGCTTTTGGAGGCACGACGTACACTCAACCCTATCTTGCTGGTGTCATGTTGTCTGCGGCGGCCCTCGCCATCGTGTTTTTCACTAGCAGCCCAGCGCGCATCAAAACCTTTCGGGATGTGACGCCAGAGAAGACTGAAGCCTGATAAAGGAGACACCTCGTGCATCTACCCTCAACTTCACTGACTGCATTTGTTACCGCGGTGGCTGCGCTGCTGTGGTGTACGCCAGTTGCCGCCAGTGATGTTAAGGCCCCGAAAGTCGAGGCATATGGGGCGCAGCTGGTGGCCTTTCCAACTTCCGTGCCTGGGCGCAATGAGGGCGATCCTTCTCAGCCCCTGCCCAGCCTTGCTGACATGTTGGAGCGCGTGAATCCGGCGGTAGTGAACATAGCCACACGGTCTGTCGTGCGCGAGAGTAATCGATTGCTAGAAGACCCGTTCTTTCGTCGTTTTTTTAACGTACCGAAAAGTCGTCAACGCTATCGGCGCACTCAAAGCGCCGGTTCTGGTGTGGTGGTCGACGCGGCGGCAGGGTATATCGTCACTAACGCGCACGTGGTGAAAAGTGCTGATGAAATCAGCGTGGGCGTTTCGGATGGCCGAACACTGGAGGCCACCCTAATCGGCATGGACCCCGACGTGGATCTCGCTTTGCTACAGGTGCCTGCGGAAGATTTGGTGGCGATTCAATATGCGAATAGCGCCCAGCTGCGGGTGGGAGACTTTGTGGTCGCCATTGGTAATCCCTTTGGCCTCAACCAGACCGTTACCTCAGGGATTGTCAGTGCTCTGGGGCGCAGTGGACTTGGAATTGAGGGGTATGAGGACTTCATTCAAACCGACGCCCCCATTAATCCCGGCAATTCCGGTGGTGCCTTGGTGGACTTAAATGGACAGCTCGTGGGGATCAATACCGCGATTTTTGCCCCCAGCGGCGGCAATATCGGTATCGGATTTGCGATACCCGCCAACATGGTCAGCGCTGTAACCGCACAGCTCATCGAAAAGGGTGAGGTTAATCGCGGCTTTGTCGGGGCGATTGTACAGCCGCTCAACCGAGAACTGGCCAAAGCCTTCGGCGTCATTTCCGGAGACGGCATACCCCAAGGAGTTGTCGTCGTCGATGTACAAGTTGGCAGTTCCGCCGAGAAGGCTGGTCTAGAACCCGGAGATGTTATCGTTCAAATGGGCGACAACCCTATCCTCAATGTGGCGGATTATTCTGCCCAAGCCGCCGTGATGTTCATTGGCGACGAGGTCGATGTTCGATATGTGCGTCAAGGCAAGAAACAGCGTACGACACTGCGAATTGTCGCCGACGAGCAGCAGGCGATAGCCGGCCAAAGCCTGACCCCTCGGCTGCGGGGTGTTCAGCTGCAAAACCTGCGTCAGGAGGAAGAGCGCATTGCCGGGGCAGGGGTGGTGGCAACCGAGGTGGAGCGACGCAGTCCAGCCTATGGGTTTGGCCTGCGCGCAGGTGACATTATCGTCGGAGCCAATCGCATCGCAGTAGAGGATATCGCGAGTCTGCGAGAAGCAGTGCGACGCGATAATCGTCAGCTGTTGCTGCGGATATTTCGCACCGGTCGTTTCTACTATGTGGTGATTCGCTAGTCACGTTTTGCGGCACGATCATCGATCAGAGACACCTAATTCTTGTCCTCACAGTGCTAGTATCCCGACAGGGCGGAAGCGCATGTATTTGCGATTAAAACGGAGACACGAGCAGCGATGGTACTGGTAGGGTTGGGATCGAATCAGGGCGAGTCTACGGAAATTGTCGTGGCGGCAATACATGCGCTCGCGGCTTTCGCCCAACCTAAAAGCTTGCGCTGCTCTGAACTTTTTAAAACGTCGCCGGTGAATTGTCCCCCAGATTCGGGTGACTTTGTGAATGCAGCGGTCGCCTTTGAGGCTTTGGATGATTTGCAACCAGAAACCTTGCTGCGTGAACTGAAGCGCATTGAGCGTGACTTTGGTCGCGCGGAAAAATACGAGCGAAATGCCCCTCGCGAACTTGATCTTGATTTGCTGCTGTTTGATCAACAGACCCGACAAAGCGACGAATTTACCTTGCCACACCCCCGGGCCGTCGACCGCCTTTTTGTTCTTAAGCCAGCAGCCCAACTGATGCCTGACGCAATTTGGCCCGGTTTGGAGAAGTCTATTGCCCGCTTACTCGATGAGCTTGAAACCGATGAAGAAGTTTATGCACTGGAGGAGCGCCCTCCTTTTTGCGTCGCTGTGGCTTAGTGCCAGCACCCAAGCTTATCAGGGCGAGCTGCACCAGCAGCTGACATTCATGTCTGCCAAGCAGCTAAGCCGCTGCATGACGGCCTGGCAGGATATGGATACCGCACTGGCGCAACACAGTCACGACCCGCTTTCTGCGCTGGAGATGCGCTACGTCGTGCGGGCAAACGTTGCCAACGCCAAGGGGAATTTTTTCGGTCGCATGTTCCGCTGGAATTATTACGACGTTACCCGCGATGACAGTCAGCGTGTCATAGGTATGTTCGCTACGCGATTTAACTCTCGCTTCGAGGAGGTCTTGGGGCAACTCAAATCTGCTCCCGAGTCTCGGCAGAGACTGGAGGCTTTTGGCGAACTGCTGAGCTATTTGCAGGATGTTTCTACGCCGTCGCGAGTCGTGCCCGTGTATACGGGGCGCTGGTGGGCTTTCAATATGCAGGATCGCTTTGATCGTTTTCCTATTGATGATGTGCGCCTGGAATCCAATGGCCCGAAGCTTTGTGATGAGATCGCCGAGATCGGAGAGGGCCTCATAAACGATGATATAGGGGCTGGGCTGAAATCGTTGCTCACCAAGACCGCGGCAAACACGCTGACCTCTGTGAATCAGGAGATTCCAGGAATGCCGGCGAACTGGACGTCGTTTTGGCGGCCTTCGGAAAAAAACAGTGGCGCGGATTTTGGTGACTATGGCAGGGCCGGCAATAATTTTGGTAACCGGGTGGAGTTTCGCTGCGCCACCGAGGCAGAGCCCAAGATGCGCTGTTTGCTTCTCACGGACGATCCGCTCTATCAAGAATTTGCCTTTACACGCCATCGTGACGCACTGCGCTCTACCATGCTCGCCATGCTATTAGTACAACGACAAGGCGAGTTATGACGCTGCATTTGGGTATTACCCCTTGGCAACTCAACGCGCCCAGCGCTGCGGGTATTGGCGAACAGGCTGCCTTTGCCGAAAGCCACGGCTATGAGTCGTTTTGGCTGCCAGAAAATCATTTCGGTGAAGGCGCGCTGCCAGACCCGCTGATGCTGCTGGCAAGTGCTGCGGCGACAACGACATCGATCAAGCTGGCAACGACCTCCTACTTGCTGACCCTGCGTAATCCGCTGCAGGCGGCGGAGCAGGTCGCCGTGCTCGATCAGCTGAGTGGCGGCCGGGTGCTTCTTGGCGTGGGGCGTGGCTATGCGCCGGAAATGCTGCGGGCATTTCACGTGCCGGTTGCTGAAAAGCGCCGCATCTTTGCCTGGACCCTTGGTCTGATGAAAGATGCTTGGGCAGGCGAGGCCATTTCACTAGATGGTGATGCGGAAAACGCGGTAAGGGTATATCCACTGCCTGTGCAGCGACCTCATCCGCCGATATGGGTGGCCGCCTTTGGTCCCAAGGCGCTTGCCCAAGCTGGGCGCATGGGTCTGCCCTATCTGTCCTCGCCCATGGAGAGTATGGCGACGCTGGCGGACAATTACGCCAAACACCAGCAGGCTTCCGCAGAGGAAGGCGTGTCGCCGGCCTCGATCATTCCTTTAATGCGCACAGTATTTGTGTGCGACGACGCGGCTGAGATCGCCGCACTGAAGGATCGGCTCAGTCAGGAGGTGGACAATACGCGGCTTGCGCCCGGCGAAACCGTTGATGACTGGACGCTGATTGGAGACCGAGCCTTTGTAAGGGACGCGATTCAGCGTTATCAGGAAACTCTCGGCATGACGCATCTGGTGGCCACGCGCTTGCGCTTACCGGGTTTAGCCGAGGCGAAACTTCGGGCCAGTGTCGCGCTTTTGGCTGAGACCCTTGCCTAGGTAACTTCTCGCGGCTCGGCATCGAAAAAACTCGCTCGAAAACGTAACATCTTCGACTCTGCTGCGTTGAGCAGATCATTTGAGGGGAAAGGGATGAGTTATCGAATTTTATGGCCCGCTATGCGCTGGCCCGACGGTCGCCAAATCGAAGAATCCAGCGTACCCGGCCACAGTGCCGAGTTTTGCGAGCGCTATACCGAGGTCACTGATGAGCAGTGGGCCAATTGCGACGCCGTGGTCAGCGTCAACGATGTTCCAGAAGAGTATCGGGAGAAGATGACCAAGTGCCGTATCTTCGTCACCCCCAAGGTGGGTTTTGACAATATTGACGGCAAAGCCTGGGCGGAAATGGGGATACCGCTGTGCAATGTGCCTGACTACGGAACCCAAGAAGTTGCCGATCATGCCATGGCGCTGATGCTGTCACTGATGAAGGGTATTACTTTCCATACGCGGGAACTGAAGAGAGACCCGCGTGGACTTTGGCGCCCGGCATTGAACCCATATGGTAAGCGTCTATCGGCCTGTACCTTTGGTGTCGTCGGTCTTGGTCGTATCGGCACCGCCGCCGTGCTGCGAGCCAAGGCATTTGGCATGGATGTGGTCATGTATGACCCCTACCGCGAAAATGGCGCGGAGCTTTCTGTGGGCATTCGACGAGTGCATTCGCTGGAGGAGTTGTTCGCTCAGTGTGATGTGGTGAGTTTGCACCTGCCGTTATCAAGCGCCACGGAAAAGCTGATTAACGCCGAAGTGCTGTCACACTCAAAGCCCGGTCTAATTTTGGTGAATACTGCCCGCGGACCAATCATTGATTTAGATGGTTTGTATGAGGCTCTTCGAGCAGATCACGTGCAGGCCGTAGGCTTAGACGTGCTGCCGGAGGAGCCTGCTAACCCCGATCATCCCCTGATTAAGGCCTGGGCGGCTGATGAGGAGTGGATAGATCACCGGCTGTTGATTACGCCGCATTCCGCTTTTTTCACCCCAGAGAGTGTTCACGACATGCGTTTCAAGGGTGGGGAGGTAATCGTGAAGTATTTGGACACCGGCGCCTTAGACAACTGTGTGAATCAGGACTGGCTCATCAACCCTCGATAACGACGCGCGAACGAAAACAAGAACAAAGGCACCATGGCAGTAGCACCCGAGATTTACGAAAAGCGTCGTCAGCGACTATTTCTGGTGCTGTCTGGCATGTTCTTGGGCACCCTCGCCATGCTCAATATTTTGGGCATCAGTCGGTTTCTTGATCTTTCGTTTACGGTATTCGGCATCAATATCCCCATGGTAGTGGCGATTGGCGTGCTGCCTTACCCGGTGACGTTTATCTGCACGGATCTGATCAGCGAGCTTTACGGCGAGAAAAAAGCGCACGACATGGTATGGATGGGTGTGCTGCTGAACGCCTGGGTAATCTTCCTGCTCTGGCTCGGTGGCGTACTCCCAGGCTTTGACCTGGATGCCAACGGACAGCCTCTGGTAGACGCAGCAGGCCGTGAGCCGACTTTTTTCGAAGTACGCGAGCTGGCCTTTGGCGCCGTCGCCGCCTCCATGGTCGCCTATCTGGCAGCTCAGCTTTGCGATGTGCGGCTGTTCCACTTTTGGAAGCGTCTAACCAACGGTAAACATCTGTGGTTGCGCAACAATGCTTCTACCATGGTCAGCCAAATTGTAGATACCACCGCGGTAATACTAGTGACCCACTTTTATGCAGCGGCCCTGCCGGTGAATGCCGATGAACCCATATGGCCCCAGCTGATGGTATTTATCGCCTCGGGCTATGTCTTCAAACTGCTAGTCGCCGCACTGGATACCGGGCCGATTTACCTCGCCGTGCGCTACCTTCGACCCTGGCTCGGCTTGAAAGAGAACGAAGAAGCCATCGGATAAGTCGCGGGCATTGCACTGGAAAGCCAGCTACCTTGGCGTAAATTAAAACGGGTTGGTTGAACTGGTTTATATTCAGACAAGAGATTAAGGCTATGACCCACGTTGGCGCGACTGGTGCCTATAGCCTGAGGCAGACCAAGCGCGAGCCGTGATCGCAAAAATGCATGCTTTGCAGGCGAATATGGTGCTTGGCGAAGACGGTTGGCAGCAGCTTAGCGACGAAGGTCGAAAGTGAGCTGACAGTGAGTCTTTGCGTCCTAGATTGCCCGATCCTTGCGGCTTGGGTACTCGCTGACGAAGCCTCCACAAAGGCCGACAAATTGCTTGATCAAGTCATGGTGCAGGGAGCGATTGCGCCATCAATCCTGTCTTTTGAAATCACGAATGTTTTGATTTAGGCGGAAAAACGAGGCTGGATAAAGTCTGCACAGATGTCTGCTCAACTGAGCCTCGTGGGTAATCTGCCCATACACATTGTTAGTGATCCGAGTTAGTTGTCCTCTTAATGAGACTATTCCCACTCTTCCTTCAACAGCCCATAGACAGCAGTGTCACGAACGTAGCCGGTCCAGGTCACGCGGTTCTTGCGCATCACGCCTTCCTGCTGAGCCCCAAGTTTTAGCACCGCAGCCATGGATCGTTTATTGCGGGTATCGACGCGAAACTCCACTTTGCGATAGCCGCAGGCAAATGCGTGATTGAGCATGAGGGTTTTCATCTCCCGATTTAGCCCCGTGCCGCGGACTTTGGGCGCGATGTACGTGCTGCCAATCTCCACGACACCCTCAGTATTGGGATTGATGTAGCAGCTCATGCCAACCACCCGATTGGCAGGACGATCAATGACGGCGAAACAAAACCGATTGGTGGCAGATCTGACTGCCTGCAGAACCGGATCAAAATGTTCCCCCAGCATGCTGTGCGGGTAGATTTCCCAAATCTCTTGATCCTCGGCACAGGCGGCACGCAAGGGCTCGACGTGGTGATCCTCCAAGGGCTCGAGGCAGACCATTGAGGTATGTAGCGCATTTGCGCCCAGGGGTTTGAGGTCTGTGATATGCTTTTCGGCACTCGCATGCTCGCATGCACGCTGGAGGACCGAAAGGCTTGCCGGATCTTAGTGGGGCCTTTGTGATGCGATTCAAGATAAAGCAACCCTAGAGCTCTTTAACCAGCGATCCGCCAACACAGCACTCGTCCCTGAAACCATGACTACCGCCTATCTCCCCACATTCGCCGCCTGTCGTAGCAGCCTTTCTGAATACGTCGCACCCCCTAGTGTGTGCGCTCCTAAATAGGCACCCACTAAAAAAGGAAGCAAACCCGTGCTTGTCAGCCGAACCATTTTTGCCGATTCAACCCTGCGCTCACCACGCTCCGCCAATGCGTGGTGCGCTGGCATGTCTGCCTTTGCTGCCCCAACCGTTGTAGGCACGACCGCAGTGGCATATGTCAGCAAGCAAATCCACTTGGATGGGTTCAGCGGATGCTCCGATGGTTAATTTGTCGCAATAGCGAAAACACAGAAAAACCCGAAGAGCGAAAGCCTTCGGGTTTTTTGCTTTTTGGGTCTGCAACTGCTCTTGCGAGCAGGACTGCTCGTAAGAGCTTAGGAAAAGGACCCAACAATGAACAAGGTAAGTGTCGATCAGCGAGCCTCTGAGCCTTCAAACAGGCCTGCGCTGATGCGCAATCGGCGCGCGGTATTACTGCTGCGCGGGGCTCAGCGCTTCATGCTAATTGCTTCAATCTTGGTGCCTTTTTTCGCTCACTACGGCCAAGATATTCAGGAGATCTTTTGGTTTGAGTCGTTTTACGCGTTGCCGGTTTTGCTCATGGAGGTGCCGTCGGGCTATTTGGCTGATCGTTATGGTCGAGTGGCAGTGCTGCGCGCAGGGGCGGTTTTGTGGTCACTGTCTTGGCTGTTGCTGCTGAGCGTCGATGACTTTACAGGTCTGATGGTCTTTGAGCTTCTGGGCGGGATTGCTACGGCGCTGTTGTCCGGCGCTGACCTTGCCTTGCTGTTTGATACCGAACGCGAGCTGGCGCAGAGAGAAGCTGAGAGGCCTAACCGAGCAGTGCGCAAACTCTTCGTGATTGGGATGGTGGCGGAAGGAGCGGCGTCTTTGTCCGCCACTGTTCTGCTCTTCAATGGAGGTATTAACCTGGTCATCACCACGCAGACGGGTTGTGGGCTGCTGGTGTTTTTGGCATCGCTGTTCTTGTATGAACCAACGAGGAGCCGGCAGCCAAACATCGCTCGGCATGGCGAGTTCCAAAAGCTCTGCAACGTTCTGGGCGCACTTTGGCGGCAGTCTGTTTTTATGCGGCGCTTGCTCGGCGCGCTCTGCAGTTGGCGGGTGGTGAACGTGCTGGCGATTTGGTTGATGCAGCGAGTCTGGGTAGAACTTGAGTTGGGTCAGGTGCATTTCGGTTGGATCTGGTGCTTGCTGCAGGTGGTGGGCGCGGTGACGGGGCATGTTGCCCATGACGCAGAGCGCCTAATTGGACCAAGCCGCGTGATTTATCTCATTGCTGCTTTAGCGCTAGCCGGACTCTTAATGCTAGGAGCCTCAGATCTGGCCCTAGCTCTCATCGGCAGTGTTTTGCTATTCGCCGCGAGGGGCTTTTTTAGCGTTCTGTTTATGGACGCAATGAACCACCGGATAGAGAGCGAGTATCGCGCCACAATCAACTCGTTGCTGGGTTTCGGTTTTCGGCTTGGCTTTGTGGTGAGCGCAGGGCTGTTAGGGTGGATTTTTGCGGAGTTCGGGCTTTGGATTACCGTATTTTTTCTCACCACGATGACTTTGACGCTTTGCCTGACGTTGATGCTGCCCCTGGCCAATGCACTCAGCGCTCAATCTGCCCCAGATTCGCGTTCATAACTGACCCATTGATTACGGGAGTTTGCGCGGCAAAAAGCAGGGTGCGGGCAATTTCCGAGGGTTCGATCAAGCGTCCGTAAGCACTCATCTGGGCGATCTCGGGCATCACGTCTGCCGGGATGTGATCACGCAGCATCTCCGTGTCGGTAAAGCCCGGATTGATGCAGGCGGTATGCACACCGCTGCCCGCCAGGTCTTGGCAGGTGGCGCGCATCATGCCGATGCTGGCGTGCTTTGATGTGACATAGCTGAAACTGCCGGGCACCGCTTTTTCGCCAAGGGTTGAGCCGACGTATAGGATACTGGAGCCTGGGGACATGGATGGCAGCAACATGCGGTTCAATACCGCTGGTGCAATCAGGTTGATCTCGTAGACACTGCGCAATTCTTCTGGACTAACCTCTGCGACGCAATCGTGGGCAAGACGGGCGGCGTTATGCACAAGGCATAGGGTCTCAGCCCCCGCTATACCAGCGTGAAGCGAGGCCTCAATGTCCGGCAAAAAGTTTGGGTCTGTCAGGTCGCAGGCGATATTGGTCACCCCATCAACATTGCATGCACTGCGCGACAGGTTGATGACTTCGTAGCCCGATTCAATAAAGGCCCTAGCCGTTGCGAGGCCGATGCCAGAGCTGGCGCCGGTGATGACTAAACAGGGCATGGAGCCTCCCTAGGCGTTGCTGGCCCAACTCGCGCTGGCCCATTGTCCTTCGCCAGATGCACAGCGCAGCACCATCTGGTGGATGTCTAGCACCGCAATCTCCTCTCGCTTCAGCAGTGTCTCCAGCAGGTAATGGGCGAGTTCTTCTACCGTCACGTTGCGAATGGGTAATAGGGTTAGGTCTCGGTCCAAGAAAGGAATGCGCTCACCGTTGAATACCACGTAGGTGTAGTGCTCGTCGGTTTCAATCTTAAGGTGCGGCGACTGAGTCGGCATGATGACCTGTTCGTCGAGGTCGTCGCACATCTGTTTTAAGGCTTTTTTCAGAATGTTGTAGTCGAAGGTCAAACCGTTCTCAGCAATAGCAGCTTCCGCATCCAAGGTAACTTGAAAGTTATGCCCGTGCAGGTTCTCTCGTTCTGTGTCGCTGAATAGCGTGAAATGCGCGGCGGCAAAGTGCAGATACTCTTTGCTGATTTCGATAGTGGTGATTTGCATGGCAGCAGCCTACCACCCGTGCAAGTCAAAACCCTGTGAAGACGCCCGGGATTTATTCGCATATTCTGAGCAATAACGTTGGCAACGGCATCGATCCATGCCACTTAGTGATTGGATTGCTGCTGCAGTTAGTCGACAGCGGAACGCAATTTGAGGAGGGCAAATGAGCGATCTACTTTACGAGGTCACAGACCATGTCGGCGTGATTACCCTGAATCGGCCCGACGCAATGAACTCGCTGACCTACCAGCTGTACGCCGATCTGGAAGATACCGTGCGCACCAGTGAGGCCAGAGTTTTGGTGATCACTGGCAGCGGCCGCGCGTTCTGCGCAGGCGACGACATGAAACAAATCCTCGGTAGCAGTGAACCCGCGCCGGCTCAGTTTCGTGATCGGGCGAAAAAGACCGGTGGTCTCACCCCAGCAGCGGATGCGCTGCTGCATACCGATATTCCCGTGATCGCAGCCATCAATGGGCCGGCAGTCGGCTGGGGGATGGAGCTTGCACTGATGGCGGATATTCGCGTGGCGTCGGAGCTTGCCAAATTCGGCGAACTTTTCGTGCTGCGCGGCCTGTGCTGCGATGCACCCGGGCTAGGCCGGTTGGCGCAGTTGGTAGGTAGGGAAACTGCCGCCGAACTATTGTTTACCGGCGATGTTATCGACGCGCATCAAGCCAAAACGCTTGGACTGGTGGGGCGTACGGTTCCCCATGAAGCACTGCTTCCGACTGCGATGGAAATCGCGCACAAAATTGCCCGCAACCCACCCTTGGCGGTGCAGGCGCTCAAAGCAGGTCTGCGCCGTACGACGGAACCAGACTGGCAGGACACGGGTCGATGGGCGTTTGAGCAGATCACCCGACTGCGGGGAACAGACGATTCGAAAGAGGGTGTGGCGGCATTTTTAGAAAAGCGCGAACCCGTCTATCGCGGGCACTGATCCGCCGTACCAATGTTGCGCTGATTTGCCGCCTCAGCCGATACTTAAGCGCTGGGGCGTTTCGATAGCGAGGCCATACAGGCTCGAGAGAATACCCAGAGACAGCCCAGAGGAGTGTCCATGCGTTACGACCTAACCACACAGCAAGCAGTGTTCAAAGACGAGGTCGAAACCTTTTTGGCTGGGCACCTGCCCGCCCAGGTCGCCGCCAAGGTCAAATGCGGAGCAGGGGTTACCAAGGAAGAACTCACCCACTGGACTCGCACGCTGAACGCCAAGGGATGGGCAGCGCCTGCCTGGCCACAGGAGCACGGTGGTACCGGCTGGAATTTGGTGCAGCGGCATATCTTTGATGTGGCCTGTCGCGCCGCACATGCCCCTACGCTATCGGGCTTCGGCTTCAATATGGTGGGACCCGCCATCATTAAGTTCGGCACGCCCCAGCAACATGCGCAGTTTTTGCCAAAAATCCTCAATGCCGATTTGTGGTTTTGTCAGGGTTATTCAGAGCCCCAGGCGGGATCGGATTTGGCCAGCGTGCGCACGCGAGCGGACAAAGACGGTGATGACTATCTGGTGAATGGATCGAAGATCTGGACCTCTGGCGCGGAGTTGGCGGACTGGATTTTTTGCCTCGTGCGCACCAACCACGATGTACAGCAGCAAAAGGGCATCAGCTTTTTGCTTCTCGATATCACCAGCCCCGGTGTGGAGCTAAAGCCGCTCTACGCGTTCAACGGCAAACGTCTGTGGAACCAGGTGTTTTTCGAAAATGTTCGTGTGCCCGTGACCCAGCGACTTGGCGCGGAAGACAAGGGCTGGACTGTGGCGAAGAGCCTGCTCGGCGATGAACGCCTGATGGTGTCCCGGGTTGCCGAGAACAAGCGTTTTCTTGGCTTGCTCAAGGAGGCGATGATTGAGCAGGCCCGTCGGGGAGTAGAGCTGCCGTCCAGTTTGCAGGACGAGATAAGCGCACTGGAGATTCGTCTGCAGGCGCTAGAGATGACCAGCCTGCGAATCCTTACCGAGGCCGACGCAGGATCTCAAATAGGCGCTGAGCCGAGCATGCTCAAACTCAAGGGTAGCGAACTGGTGCAGGCCCAGGACGAGTTACTGTTCCGCATGGTCGATCACCTGGCGCTGGCACAGGATTCTGCCAACACCGGTGAGGCCGCGGTCAATCCCGCTTGGGCAGAGTATGTGGCTTCGGGTCGATACCATCATCGAGGCTATACCATTGCCGGGGGTTCATCCGAGGTGCAGCACAATATCATCGCCAAGCAGGTTCTGGGGCTTTAGGCCGCAGCAAATTCGCCTAGGCCAACAGCGCCTTCAGGTCTGCCTCTGGGTCGGCCAAAACCTCAGGATCTGCGTTCTTACCCACCAACTGCTTGCAAAGCATGAATTCCTTCGGGCTGTTCACCGCATCTGCCGCGACGACCTTACCGTCCTTCAAATAAAAAACCGCGAAGGCATTGCTGGCCATATCACCGCGCAGCACCTGCGTATCACCGTCCGCAGAAAAGCCCACCATTTGCAGCTTCAGCTCATACTGATCCGACCAGAACCATGGAATGGCGGCATAGGTTTTGTCATCACCGAGCATGTTGGCTGTGCTGACTCGTGCCTGATCCATGGCGTTGGGGACAGACTCCAAACGAAGACGGCGATCGAGCAGTGGGTTGGGGTGGTTGGTGCAGTCACCTGCCGCATAAACATGGGGGTCTGAGGTGCGGCAGTGGTCGTCAACGACGATACCGTTATCACAGTGAATACCCGCAGCTTCGGCCAGTTCCGTGTTGGGTATGATGCCAATGCCGACAATGACGATGTCTGCAGGAAAGCGCTGGTCGCCGCAGATTACTTCCTCGACCTTGCCATCCCCGGCGAAGCCGGTAACGCCAGTGCTGGTGTGAATGTTGACGCCGCGACCTTCGTGCAGCTGGTGGTAGTAGGCGGACATTTCTGGCGTAGTCACGCGCTGCAAAATACGCTCCTCCATTTCCAGTACATGCACATTGAGACCAAGCTCTCGCCCGACCGCTGCCACCTCTAATCCAATGTAGCCGCCGCCGACGATGACCAAATTGGCGTCAGGCTGCATGCCTTCGCGCAGGCCATCAACGTCGTCCATGGTGCGTAGGTAGTGAATGCCCGGCAGGTCCGAGCCTTCGATGCTCAGTTTGCGCGGACGCGACCCAGTGCTGATCAGCAGATGATCATAGTCTAGTGTTTCGCCAGTGCTCAGAGCGACGGTTTTGGATTGGGTATCAATGCCCGTAGCGCTGGTATTGAGCTTCATGGCGATATCGCGGTCGGTGTAAAACGATTCGGCTCGCAGGTATACCTTGTCTGCACCTTGATCGCCCTTGAGATATGCCTTGGAGAGGGGCGGACGCTGATAGGGAATATGCGCTTCATCGCCAATAATGGTGATATCACCCTCATACTTTGCCTGCCGTAAACTGGCTGCTGCCTGGCCGGCTGCATGCCCGGCTCCGATAATGACGACACCTGACATATGGTTTTCCTCAAGGCTCGAAAGCTGGGCAGCTTACCTTGTCCGATGATCCTGTGGCAGATAACTTTGAGACCTTGGGGAGAGAAATATGTCCGAACAACCTAAAACAGCACCACAAGATGCTGAATTCCGCAGCCTTACGGAAATGGTGCAGTTGGCACGCAAGCATTTAGATCGAGGAGATTGGGATTACCTGGTTGGCGCTGCGGATACCGAGGCGAGCCTGCGCCGCAACCGCGCCGCGGTAGAGTCCTGGGTATTTAAGCCGCGAATTTTGAACGATGTCACTGAGGTAGAGACCAAATCCGAGCTGCTGGGTAGCCCCATGCGCATACCCGTGGTGCTGCCGCCGATTGGGTCTGTGCAGGCGTTTGAGGCCGGTGGTGGCACCAGTGTTGCGAGAGCGGCCAAGGACTTTGGCATCCTACAGATCCTCAGCTCCTCTTGTTCGCCAGATTACGAGGCGGTAGCTCAAGGCGTGCCAGGGCCTCGTGTCTACCAGCTGTATTTGATGGGCGATCAAAGCTGGATGGACGATCATATTCGTCGCGCCATGGATGCCGGCTATACAGGTTTCTGCCTTACTGCAGACACGCAAGTGTATTCCCGTCGCGAGCGCGATGTGATGAAAAGCTACGTGCCCATGTCGGGGCGCTCTGCATCCGCTGCCGATGGTGATTTTTCTCATCAGGCCAGCATGACCTGGGACACCATCGCTCATATCAAGGAAACCCACGACATCCCGTTGATTGTGAAGGGGGTAATGCATGAGGACGATGCCACGCGCTGCGTCGAGGCCGGGGTGGATGTGATTTATGTGTCCAACCACGGGGGACGTCAGCTAGACCATACAATAGCCTGTATCGATGCCCTGCCAGAGATTAGTCAGGCGGTTGCCGGTCGGGTGCCCGTCGTCGTCGACGGCGGGTTTATGCGCGGTGCAGATGTTGTAAAGGGCCTGTGTTTAGGGGCTGATTTTGTTGGCATGGGGCGCTTCGAGGGTCTTGCCATGGCGGCGGGTGGTTATGCCGGACTGATGCGGGGTCTAAAAATTCTTGAGCAAGAGATTCGCATCAGCATGGCCCTGCTCGGAGCATCTGATCTTTCGGTGTTAAATCCGTCCTTGCTGCAGCGCGCTCAGCTGCTGGCAGAACCCAGCGTGCTCAGCGCGTTTCCATTGATCGACGACTATTAAGAGCGTGCGCTAGCGGTCGGTAGGTACAGGCATGGGGAAGGGAGTTACCGTGCTGCCGTCGGTGGCTGTAATTTTTGCCACCCCCTCTTTTTCTACCTCGTCGATTCTTATGACGGCGTGCATGGGAACGAACGAACGCTGCACTCCCTCAAATTCATTGCGCAACTTTTCTTCGCTGGGGTCGATGACCACCTGGGACTTGTTGCTGAACGTGTAGTCTTCAATCTCGACAAAGCCGTAAAGCTCGCTTTGGTAAATATTGCGTGCGTAAACTTCATAAACCTGACCTTGGTTCTGGAAGAGCACACGGTAAACGTGCTGGTTGTCGTCTTTGTTGGCCATGAATAGCTTTGAAACTGTGAGCGATTCGCGATAGTTGGGGATAAGACGACCAATTTCAAGGCGAGGGCTGAATCGACGCGGCGTCAGTGGCACCGCCGCTGGGTATTTGCGGGCAATATCGTATACTTGCGCCCCCTTTTTCAGCACGTTTATGTCGCATGGCGAAAAAACTCTTTGTCAAAACCCACGGCTGTCAGATGAACGAGTACGACTCCGCGCGCATGCTCGACGTGCTGAAAGACGCTCAGGGTTATGAGTTGGCGGCCACGGAGGAGGAAGCCGATGTGCTTCTGCTCAACACCTGTTCCATTCGTGAAAAGGCCCAAGAGAAGGTATTTCACCAGCTGGGTCGTTGGCAAAAGCTTAAACAGTCGCGTCCTGATCTAGTGATCGGAGTTGGTGGCTGCGTTGCGAGCCAAGAAGGTGAAGCCATCATGAAGCGCGCGCCTGTCGTGGACATGGTGTTCGGTCCTCAGACCATTCACCGACTGCCCGAAATGGTCACCACGCGGCAGCAACAGTTGCTGCCCGTTGTCGACATCACCTTTCCGGAAGTCGAGAAATTTGACCGCCTGCCGGAGCCCAGTGTCGACGGGCCCGCAGCCTTCGTTTCCATCATGGAGGGATGCAGTAAGTACTGTAGTTTCTGCGTCGTGCCCTACACCCGAGGTGAGGAGGTCAGCCGGTCCGTTGCCTCGGTCATGCAAGAGGTTGAAAGCCTGGCGTCACGCGGCGTTCGAGAGATTCATCTGCTGGGTCAAAATGTGAATTCTTATCTCGGCGAAATCGACGGCGATCAGGCAGATTTGGCAGAGCTTATCTATTACGTCGCCGATGTACCGGGAGTGGAGCGCATTCGCTTCACCACGTCTCACCCGATGGATTTTTCCGACAATTTGGTCCAAGCCTACGCGGACATCCCGGCCTTGGTAGACCATCTTCACCTACCCGTGCAGTCCGGCTCAGATCGCATACTCGAAGCCATGAAGCGTGGTCATACCGCGGATGATTATCGTGAGCGCATCAAAAAGCTGCGGGCGGTGCGACCCAATATCAGCTTGTCATCTGATTTTATTGTGGGTTTTCCTGGCGAAACCCAGCGCGAGTTCGATGACACCATGGCGCTGATTGACGAAATAGGCTTCGATACTTCCTTCAGCTTCATTTACAGCGCGCGACCCGGCACGCCTGCCGCGGGATTGGTCGATGAAGTGCCGGAGGCGACTAAGAAGGCCTGGCTGCAAACCCTGCAGGCACGCATACGCGAACAGGCGGATGCCATTTCTCGAAGTATGGTCGGCACCACGCAACGAGTGCTGGTCATGAGCGAGGCCCGGAAGGGCGACGGGCAGCTTGCAGCGCGTACAGAGAACAACCGGGTGGTGAACTTCGACGGCCCGCTAACGCTGATTGGTGACTTCGCCGACGTCCAGATCACTGAAGCGCTACCCAACTCATTGCGCGGACAGCGCCTTAGCTAGTCACAAAATCGACGCAATGAGGCGTTATTAAAGTAGATGACTTCTAGTAGTCTTATCGACAGACAACACTATTGGTGACCTTTGCAAAACACTTCAGACGCCACGACAACCTTGGCAAAGAAAATTTCTCTCGAACCAAACGATTCCAGACGACTGGCCGCCCTGGTCGGGCCCGTGGATCAAAACATCAAGCACTTGGAAAGACGACTCGGCGTTAGCATTCGCAGCCGCGGCAACGAATTTCAGCTCAGCGGTGCACCGGACGTGGTGCAGGCAGCGGAAGCGCTGCTGCATCAGCTGTATCGCGAGACCGTCGACAGAGACGTTATTGAGCCGGATTTTGTGCACCTATTCCTGCAGCAAGCAGGACTTGACGAGCTGGTGGCGCAAACGAGTTCGGCGAACAAGCAGGGACAGCCGGTGGTCATGATGAGTGATGCCGATCGCAGTGCAGAAAGCAGCACCGATACCTCTTCAAGCGGCGGTGAGCCGGTAATCCGCACGCCTAAGAAATCCATAAAACCCCGCGGCGGTAACCAGCAGAGCTACTGTCGGGCTATTCGCAAGAACGATATCAACTTCGGTATTGGTCCTGCGGGCACGGGTAAAACCTATTTGGCCGTAGCCTGCGCGGTGGAAGCCCTTGAGTCTCAGCAGGTGTCACGCATTCTGCTGGTTCGACCAGCGGTGGAGGCGGGGGAGAAACTTGGTTTCTTGCCGGGCGATCTGGCACAAAAAATCGACCCCTACCTGCGCCCGCTATATGACGCCCTCTACGAAATGTTGGGCGTTGAGCGGGTCAACAAGTACATAGAGCGCAATATCATCGAAGTTGCGCCACTGGCCTACATGCGAGGCCGCACCTTGAACAATGCCTTTATTATTTTGGATGAATCGCAAAACACGACCGTGGCGCAAATGAAGATGTTCCTTACCCGAATAGGATTTGGTTCCACTGCCGTGGTGACGGGCGATATTACTCAAATCGATCTGCCTCGCGGCGAGAACTCTGGCCTGATCAATGTACGCGACGTGTTGGCGCGTGTTTCCGGTATTGAGTTCACCCACTTTGGCTCTAAGGATGTGGTGCGCCATCCACTCGTACAAAAAATTGTCGATGCCTACGAATCGTTTCAAGGCGATGGCGAATCACGACGCGGTGATGACCGACGAGGCAGCGGCAGGGGTCAGTGAACGATTCGCCGAGTCCTGTGGCGTTCGCGCTGCAGATCCAAGTAGCCGAAGACTGGGACGATGTGCCGAGTTCGAGGGAATTACGCGATGTATTCGAAGCGTGCCTGACTGCCTTGGCGCGAGCGCTGCCGGCGAATCTGGAGGCGGCCTTGGCGAAAGAAATAGGCGTGCGCCTATGCGACGAAAGCGAGTCGAGGCGGTTGAATGATCATTTTCGAGGCCGTGAAAATCCTACCAATGTGCTGAGCTTCGGTGCGATGGGCGAAGGTGAATTGCCTGTAATCAAGCCAACGGACGAAATGATCGAGGAGCTTCCGGATCTGCCGCTTGGGGATCTTGCCATTTGCTGGCCTATCGTAGGGGCCGAGGCACGAGCACAGGACAAACCAGTGAATCATCACCTGCAGCATCTATTCATCCATGGCGTACTGCATTTGCTGGGCTTTGATCACGAAGCCGCTGAGGACGCCGAAGAGATGGAACACCTGGAATGTGTGGTGCTTGAGGCAATGCACATACCCAATCCGTACATTCGCGACACCGCAAATGCATAAATTAGCGGCTTGCAATTCATCATCTGCATGCCTACAACACTCGGTAATAAAGGAGCCAATGGTTGGCAATGAAAACCTATGAGTGATCAACACGATCCTGCTCGTGAGAGTTCAGAAAGACCTCAGCGCAAATCCATGCGCGAATGGATCGGCGATCTTTTTTCCGGCGAGCCCGACAACGTCCCTGAATTGCTCGAAATGCTGCAGGACGCGGCGGAGCGACAGCTGATTGAAGTCGACGCCCTAAATATGATTTTCGGCGCGCTACACGTTAGCGACATGCACGCCCGAGACATCATGATTCCCCGCTCTGCACTGGTCGTCGTGCAAGAAGATCAGCAGCCTGCGGATTTTTTGCCTACGGTGATCGAGTCTCGGCACTCGCGTTTTCCCGTTACCGGCGACGACCTGGATGACATCAAGGGCATTCTGCACGCGAAAGATCTGCTGCCACTGGTGCTACAGGAAAGCGGCGCTCGATTTAGTATGAAGGACAGCATCCGACCCGCGGCGGTAGTGCCAGAGAGCAAACGCCTCAATGTGCTGCTGGAGGAGTTTCGAACCAATCGCAACCACATGGCGCTGGTGGTCGACGAGTATGGACAAACCTCGGGTGTGGTCACGATTGAAGACGTGTTGGAGCAAATTGTTGGCGAAATTGAAGACGAGCATGATGTCGATGATGACAGTTTCGTTAAGCAAATTGAAGCCTGCTCGTTCCACGTCAAAGCCACCACAGAAATCGAAGATTTTAACGAGTACTTTGGCCTGAACTTTTCAGACGATGAATTCGACACCATCGGCGGCATCGTTCTGCAGGCCTTTGGGCATGTGCCGGAACTTGGCGAGACCGTGGAAATTCAGTCCCTGCGATTTGAAGTGTTGAATGCTGATTCCAGGCGACTGCGCCTCTTGCGTGTCGATACCCCGGAGCCCATTCGCCGCGACACCCAGCCCTGACACGCGGCGTCGATGGGTGGTGCAGACAGTGACGTAGCGCCTAGCGGCAGGCTAACACTATCCGTTCAGCTGCTGCTGGCGTTTATCGCCGGGGCAGTTTACCCCCTCGCCTTTGCACCCTTTCATTATTGGCCACTGACTTTTGCCTCCGTCGCTACGTTGTTTTGGCTGCTGAGCCGAGCCGAGGGACGGATGCTTCTGATCGCTTGGGTGTTCGGACTCGGCAAGTACGCCGTAGGAGTCTCCTGGATTTATGTGAGCATCCATCAATACGGCGGCGCCTCGCCCCTGCTTGCAGGATTCATGGTCGCGGTATTTGTCGCCTTCATGGCGCTTTTTTGTCTGCCCATGGGTTGGTTCCTCGGCAAGCTCAAAGCGTCAAATCACAACATTTCTAACTCTGCGTTAGCCATGGCCTTTGTCGCCACTTGGGTACTTATGGAGTGGATGCTTACCTGGTTTTTGACGGGCTTCCCCTGGCTCTTTGCAGGGCATTCGATGCTAGGCACACCGCTGCAGGGCTATGCACCCGTCATCGGCACCTTGGGCATCAGCTTGGTGGCTGTGACCATAACCGTTGCCGCCATGCTCAGCGCCGATCAGGTCCAGACCCCAAGAGTACGTCTAGGCATGGCGGGCGTGATCTTAGTGCTGGCGGGCTTGGGCGTCAGCCTGGATACACAGGTTTGGACCAAACCCACGGGACGTTATGAGGCAGCCCTGGTGCAGGGCAATATTGATCAGGCGATTAAGTGGGATGTGGACCAACGCCTCAATAACGTACGCAAGCATGTGCAGCTTTCCGAAGACCATTGGGATGCAGACGTGCTCATTTGGCCGGAGTTTGCGCTGACTCTTTATGGCCAAGATGCCGTTGCGATGACGGACTTACTGAACCGCCGCGGTGACGTAAGTCAAACCAACGTTGTCGTCGGCATGCCGGACGTGCAGTGGCAGGACCAAGAGCGCTACCAGGTGTTTAACTCAGCGCAGGGTTTTGGCCAGGCCAGCGGCAAGTTTGCGAAGCACCATCTGGTGCCCTTTGGCGACTATGTGCCCCTGCAGGACTACCTGCGCGGTCTCATCGAATTCTTTGATCTGCCCATGTCCAATGCCAGTCGCGGGGCGCGACAGCAGGCCAATATCGCTCTGACGCTGAGCGGACAAGATCAAGCCGTCGAAGTCGCAGCAGGTATTTGTTATGAGATCGCCTACGGAGATTCGCTGCGCCGACAGGCCGAAACAAGTGGTCTGCTACTGACCATCTCAAACGACACCTGGTTCGGCGGCTCCATCGGCCCACACCAGCATATGCAGATTGCACAGATGCGCGCTCTCGAAAATGGCCGCTGGCTACTGCGCGCGACCAATAACGGCGTGACAGGCATTGTTAATCCTCGCGGTGAAATCACCGCGGAGCTTCCGCAATTCGAAGCCAGTGTGCTGCGAGGAGAGTTCGAGGTGATGAAGGGTCGCACCCCCTACAGCAAACTTGGCGACATATCCGCGCTCTTTTTGCTGACGGTATTGCTGGTGGTCACGGCTATGCGCTCCCGTAGGACGAATTTCTCCTAAGAGACCAAGCCTTGTCGGGTACTGAGATGTTATCCTTGTACGCTTGTGTCTCAGACCGACTTGCGCAGTAAGAAGACCCGCTCATGAATCCAGTTTACGACCCACAATCCGTTGAAAAAAACGCCCAAGCGGCCTGGGATGAAAGCGCCTGCTTTGTTGGCGATGAAAATCTGCCAGGGGAAAAATACTACTGCCTCGCCATGTTTCCCTACCCCAGCGGGCGGCTGCATATGGGGCATGTGCGCTGCTATACCCTGGGCGATGTGATCGCTCGCTATCGTCGCTTGAAGGGTTATAACGTACTGCATCCCATGGGTTGGGATGCCTTCGGTCTGCCAGCGGAAAACGCGGCCATCAAGAACAATATTCCGCCCGCGAGCTGGACCCGCGACAACATCGACTATATGCGTGGCCAAATGCAGCGGCTGGGTTTTGGCATGGATTGGTCGCGTGAATTTGCTACCTGCGACGCCGAGTACTACCGCTGGGAACAGTGGATGTTTTTGCGCCTCTACGAAAAGGGCTTGGTATATCGCAAAAACGCTGTGGTGAACTGGGACCCTGAAGACCAGACCGTGCTGGCCAATGAACAGGTCGTCGACGGTCGCGGCTGGCGCTCTGGCGCCGTGGTCGAACGTCGCGAAATGGCCCAGTGGTTCTTAAAGATCACCGATTACGCCAAAGAATTGCTCGATGACCTGGACGATATGCCCGGTTGGCCGGAGTCGGTGAAGAGCATGCAGCGCAACTGGATCGGCCGGTCGGAGGGCGCAGAAATCGACTTTGTCAAAGAGCACGATCCTGCGGACAAACTCACCGTATTCACGACTCGTCCGGATACCTTGATGGGGGCAACCTACGTCGCCGTCGCGGCAGAGCATCCTATGGCGGCCCTGGCAGCTCAAAGCGATGAGGCAGTGGCCGCCTTTATCGAAGAGTGCAAAAAGAACACCACTGCCGAAGCCGATATGGCCACCATGGAAAAAGCCGGTGTGCCCACGGAGTTGAAAGTGCGGCACCCCCTCACGGGCAAGCTCTTACCCGTCTGGGTGGCGAATTTCGTGCTGATGGAATACGGCTCCGGCGCGGTTATGTCAGTGCCCGGTCACGATCAGCGAGACTGGGAATTCGCCAAAAAGTACGGCATCGATATTGTTCAGGTGGTGGAGCCAGCGGGCGACGAACCCTGTGATCTGAATAGTGCTGCCTTTACCGACAAGGGCCGCCTCAAAAACTCTGGCGAATTCGACGGCAAACATTTTGATGATGCCTTTGCAGCCATCGTCGCGGCGCTGGAGGCGAAGGGCTCTGGGCGCTCGGTCACCAACTATCGTCTTCGCGACTGGGGTGTCTCACGCCAGCGCTACTGGGGTTGTCCCATTCCTGTCATTCACTGCGACAGCTGCGGCGTGCAGCCGGTGCCTGAATCAGACCTGCCAGTAGTGCTGCCTACCGAGGTCACCTTTGAGGGCGTCTCCTCGCCCCTGCACAAGATGGACGACTTCCTGAACGTACCGTGCCCCAAATGCTCGGCAACTGCGCGGCGCGAAACAGATACCTTCGACACCTTTATGGAGTCGTCTTGGTACTTTGCGCGATTTGCATCGCCGGATGCGCCTGCCATGGTGGATGAGCGGGCTAATTTTTGGGCTCCCGTCGATCACTATGTGGGCGGTATCGAGCATGCAATTTTGCATCTGCTGTATGCGCGCTTTTACTTCAAGCTGATGCGAGACGATGGCTTGGTGCATGCCGATGAGCCCTTCAAAAAGCTGATGATGCTCGGCATGGTGCTGCAGGACGGCAAGAAAATGTCGAAATCTGCGGGTGATGCTGGCGACCCACAGAAACTGCTAGACCGCTACGGCGCCGATACTGTTCGTACCGCCATGATGTTTGCCGCACCGCCGGAGCAATCCTTCGAGTGGAGCGAAGCCGGTTTGGAAGGCGCTGCACGTTTCCTCAAGCGCCTGTGGACTGCGGTGCACGACCACGTGGCTCGCGGTGATGTGCCCAGTCTTAGCGTTGCCGATCTGTCGTCTGCGGGCAAAGCTTTGCGTCGTAAAACCCATGAGACGCTGCAAAAAGCCGACGACGATTACGGTCGCCGTCAGCAGTTTAATACCGTGGTATCTGCGGTCATGGAGCTGCTTAATACTGTGGCTAAGACTGAGCTTGCAAACGATGCCGACCGCGGCGCCGTGCAAGAAGCATGGGTCAGCGCGGTGCTGATTATTTCGCCCATTGCGCCCCATATCGCACACGAGCTTTGGACAGTACTGGGCATGAGTGAACCCTTGGTAGGGTACCCGTGGCCTGGGATTGACGCGACGGCACTGGAGCAAGATTCGCTGACCCTTGTGGTTCAGGTGAACGGCAAGGTGCGCGGACAAGTCGACGTGGCCAAGGACGCAGACAAGGAATCGATTTTAGCAATGGCCAGGGCAGATGCGAATGTACAGCGCCATCTGGAGGGAAAAACCGTGCGTAAAGAGATCGTGGTGCCTAATAAGTTAGTCAACATCGTGGTGGGCTAAGCACGATGTTG